>JAOZLN010000016.1:0-15725 GCA_029934845.1 Candidatus Sabulitectum sp. | reverse complement strand
AGACAATATATTGCCAGTACTTCATTTGCCCTCCGTCAGGATATTGACATTCAGCCCATGGTTATCAATACTATACGCATGAATGGTTCAAAGGGGGGATACAGAGTACTGGTTGTTGATGACGAGCCCAAAATTCTGGACTTCATTAAAGAAGTACTGAATGCCAACGGGTTTAGTTGTGATTGCGCAGCAGACAGCAGGCAGGCACTGAGTAAACTCAGAACTCGCTCTTACAACCTGCTTATCACCGACATTCGTCTGCCTGACGGCTCCGGCATAGACATAATCAGGATCGCAAGAGAAAAGCATCCCTACATGGCTGCCATGGTTATTACAGGATTTGCCTCTATTGAAGGTGTCAAAGAGGCCATGGATCTTGGAGCCATGGATTACATCCCCAAGCCATTCTCTATGGAAGAGCTACTTCAGGCAGTAGAAAGTGTGGTAAAGAAGCAGAAACTTCGCAGACACACTTCCGGAAAATCCCTGATAGTACACAGTGAGGCCATGAAAAAAGTCATAAAACTTGTAGAGAAGGTCAGCATTACCGAAAGTACCGTTCTTCTCACCGGCGAAAGTGGCACAGGCAAGGAAATGATAGCACGGCTTCTGCACAGAATGAGCAGAAGATCCGCAGGACCATTTGTCTCTGTTAACTCCGGTGGTATTCCGGAAGGGCTACTGGAAAGCGAACTGTTTGGTCACATAAAGGGCTCGTATACCGGGGCTAGCTCCACCACAATCGGCCACTTTCAGGCTGCTGAAGGGGGAACTCTATTTTTAGATGAGATCGGCAACATGAGTCATCCGATGCAGGTTAAGCTTCTTCGGACCCTTCAGGAAAGAGAAGTCTGCCCGGTTGGATCCATAGTTTCAATCCCTATCAGTACAAGGCTGATCTCCGCCACCAACAGCAACATAAAAAGCGAAGTGAAAAACGGTTCTTTCCGTAGAGATCTTTACTACAGACTGAATGTTTTTGAAATAAGAATACCTGCTCTGCGAGAAAGACCCACAGATATCATTCCTCTTGCAGAACACTTTCTTGCAGAGATGTGCAGCACTGGGGAAAACCAGAGTTTAAGCAACAGAGCAATTACAGCACTGATGACATATTCATGGCCTGGGAACGTAAGAGAACTGGAAAATGTTATGGAAAGAGCCGTGGTTCTTGCTGGAGGCAAAACAATTCAAATGGAGCATCTCCCCGACTGGCTCTCCGATTCACCAGGACAGGATATACCATGGGCGGAAACAGAAGGAGCGGTGCATCTGGATGTAATTGTTAATTCCGTGGAGCGCCATTATATTCAAAAAGCGCTGGCGTCTTCGGAAGGGGTAAGATCAAAGGCCGCCAGAAGGCTGGGACTAAAAAGAACAACGCTGCTGGCCAGAATGAAGAAGCTGGGGATTGTTGAGGGGTAAGAAAGGGTAGCTCTATGAGCGATATTCTCCCAAGGATTCTTGTTGTTGATGATGACCCTGTTATCTGCGAGATCGTTTACGAGACACTGAACAATCAGGGCTACTCGGTGGATACTGCTCAGTCCGGGAACGAAGTCTCCAAAGCTCTTGCCCTGAAAACTTATCCGATAGTTCTCTGTGATATTCTGTTGCCGGATACCAACGGTCTCGAACTCATGTCCGAGATAAAGAAATTGAACGCTGATACCTTTGTAATTCTTTTCACAGGGCACTCATCAGTTGATCTGGCAAAGGAAGCAATCAGACAGGGTGCATTTGACTTCATAACCAAACCATTTACCAGCAATGAAATAATCGAGGCTGTGCACCGTGCAGAGAAAACACAGAGAAGCCACTTTTCAGAAATAACATCCAATGAACTACGAATTCTTCATGAGCTGACTGTTTCCAACAAAATGACCAGGTTCTCCAGAAGCGACTCTCTCGCCTTTTTCGGCAGGAAAACGGCTGAAAGCTTTGGAGCAGAATCCCTTCGCATATATCTGCAGGACAGCAAAAGAGAAAGCACGCTTGATAAGGCCGTCGATCTTGGAGACGGTTCTTTTGCAGATGAAGTTACCTGGTACTTCCTTGCAAGCAGAACAATGCAGTCCGGCGGAGAGGTTCTTCTTGATCCTACAAGCTCGGAAAACACAGATATGTCCGGTACCAGAGCGTCTTTCATGGGTACCGTAATTCCCACAGGGAATGGAAATCAAGGTGTTATCCTTGCAGGAAGAGGTCAGCGTAAAGATCGATTTAAAACCCGTGATCTAAAGCTTCTTGCTCTGTATGCAGCACAACTGGGAAATCAGCTGCAGAACCTGAAGATGACTGAAGACCTTCTTATGAACAACAAAGAGCTGGAGAAGATCAACCTTGTTACCAGTGGGTTCTCATCATCTCTGGATATTTCCGCGGTTGTTTCATCGGTAGGGCGCGGGTTGCGCAATTTCATTCCGTTTGATGCTGCAGGCTTCTTTATCTCCCTGGAAAATGGCTCACCATACAACTACATCTTTATGAACGAAGCCATTCCCAGAGAGAAGGTTCTCAACTCCATGAAAAAACAGATCAGCAAAAGTCTGGGCAAAGAGCCAGCTCATCAGCTCATGGATGGGGTTCACATCAACACATTTGTGGGGGAGAATATCCGCACTTTTGAGAACCCTCCGGAATTCACTTTCACCGAACTGGGTGATTACGGCAAAGTTCAAGGCTGGATAATCATGAGCTCCTTCGCCGGCAAAAGTCGTCTTATGCCTTCTTCCAATTTTGTACCAATACTTTTCCGTCATGCCACATCGGCCCTCTGTAATTCTCTTCAGCACAGAGAGAATCAGAGGAATTACCTTGAAACCATAACCGCTCTTGCCCAGGCAGTTGATGCAAAAGACAAATACACCAATGACCACTCAAGAAATGTTACAGCTTACACTCTGGTGCTGGCAGACAAACTTGGCATCCGTCACCAGGAAAGAAAAGATCTTTGGAATGCTGCGTTGCTTCATGACATTGGAAAGATCGGCATTCCCGATGGCATTCTTAACAAACCGGGAAAACTCACCGACGAAGAATATGATATCATCAAAACCCATCCGGTGAAGGGATGCAGCATTCTAGAGCCCATAAAGGCGTTTAGAAGCCTTCTGCCTGCGATCAGATTCCACCATGAGCGATATGATGGCAAAGGATACCCGGACGGATTGACAGGAGAGAATATCCCCCTGTCTGCAAGAATTCTTACTGTGGCTGACTCTTTCGATGCCATGACCAGCAGCAGGGTTTACCGCAAATCGCCTGGAGTGGAATTTGCTCTGAAACAGTTACAGGAACATTCCGGCACACAGTTCGATCCTGCTCTGGCAAGTGCGTTCATAGAAATAATCAAGGCTCGCCCGCACACAGACATTTTGTTGACCTATGGTTCCATTCTTCTAGAGAGCCAACCTGTTCTACACCAGTAACTGCGTTGGATTATATTCCCTGAGAACACAAAAATCAAAGGGAGATAACAATGGCAGAAATTCTTGGAATAAGAGCAAGACAGATAATCGACTCAAGGGGAAACCCTACAGTAGAAGCAGATGTATATCTTGATGGCGGAAGCTTTGGAAGAGCTGCTGTACCAAGCGGAGCTTCAACCGGTGAACATGAAGCCGTGGAACTTCGGGACAACGGCAGTTCATTTATGGGAAGATCTGTTCTGAAAGCCGTAGAAAACATACACACAAAAATTGCTCCCGCCCTGCTTGGAATGGATGCCTCCTGCCAGCTCGAGATAGACTCTACCATGAAGACGCTTGACGGTACTGCAAACAAATCCCAACTGGGAGCAAATGCCATTCTGGCTGTTTCCATGGCGTGCGCCAGAGCATCGGCAGACAATCTTATGATTCCTCTTTACAGCTATCTGGGTGGCCCATCCGCACGGGTACTTCCTGTACCGATGATGAACATCATCAATGGCGGACAGCATGCTTCCAATCTTATTGATCTTCAGGAATTCATGATTGTTCCTGCAGGCTTTGAAACTTTCAGCAGGGCCTTGCAAGCCGGGGTAGAAATTTTTCAGACTCTGAAAAAAAGAGCAGGTGCTGCAGGGATGTCCACCAGCGTAGGAGACGAAGGAGGGCTTGCTCCGGACCTGCCGGACAATACGGCAGCTCTGGAATTCATTACTGAGGCAATAAAAGCTGCCGGTTATACCCCGGGGCAGAATATATTTATCGCTCTTGATCCTGCAGCCAGCGAGTTCTACAGAGAAGGTCGTTACTTCATGCACGGGGAAGATCCATCAGGATTAACCTCTGAGCAAATGGTAAACTACTGGTCACAACTTGTGGGTCAATTTCCTATTGTAAGCATTGAGGACGGGCTTGCAGAAGATGACTGGAGCGGATGGCAGCATATGACGAAAATGCTGGGAAAGAAAATTCACATCGTTGGAGATGACCTGTTTGTTACCAATGTAGACAGGCTTAAACGGGGCATCGAGATGAAAGCAGCAAATGCCATTCTTATCAAGCTTAATCAGATAGGAACTGTGTCAGAAACTCTGGATGCTATTGACATGGCGCATCGCAGCGGCATGAGAACAGTTATCAGCCATCGAAGTGGTGAAACTGAAGACACTTTCATATCTGACCTTACTGTTGCACGCAATACCGGCTTCATCAAAACCGGCTCTGCATGTCGCACAGACAGAACTGCAAAGTACAACCAGCTTCTTAGAATTGAAGAAGCGCTTGAAACCAGTGCCGAATTTGCTGGAATGAGCGTCATTGAGAGGTAATAAGTGTACAGAAGACGACCGCCACCGGAGGAAAGCAGGAAAACCAGATTGCTCACAGCAATGCTTCTTACTGCTGTTTTTCTGGTAACAGGGGCCATTCTTCTGTTCAACAGAAATGGCTTTATGGCCATCACAGAGATTCAGGATGAGGTTCACAGCGTAGTTGCCGACAATGAAATGGTCACAGCAGAGATCGATTCTTTGAACCGTGTGATCTATCTTCTGGAGAATGACTCGCTGTACATGGAAAAAAGGGTGAGAGAAGTTCTGAGCTGGGGACGCGAAGGAGAAACTGTTATTCGTTTTATGGAGCCGGATACTGAATAGAACCAGCCTGCTTTTTGCTGTATCGGTACTTCCCGTGCTGGTTCTTCTGCTTGTTCTTGGTGGTGATTTGCCTGACCCTGACAGAAATGCTCATGACATGTGGGCAAATCAACTGATAAACACCGGCAATTTGACCATTTCGCCGGACGGCATATTTGATGACTGGCATAATTACTATCCCAATACTGTGCCCAAACCAATAGAGCTTCTCATTGGCTTAGTCCGTAACCCGGGTGGAATTCTCTACCATTCAGTGATCACGTTCCTCACAGCACTATTCGTCATTGCCGCTGTCTGGAATTCAGCAGGTCGAGGAAGAACCGGACTGGAAGCTGCCCTCTTTCTGGGGTTTAATCCTGCGTTTATCTTTCTTTGTGTAAGAGGTAATCCAGCTGTCCCGTTCCTTGGAGCAATGTTTCTTCTGCAGTCTGCAAGGGGTTCGAATGCCGGTGCCGTTCTTGCTGCTCTTGCAAGACCCGAGGGATTTCTCTACGGCGGATACCACTGTGTAAAAAACAGAAAATGGAAGCTTCTTGCTCTTCTGGGAATTGCAGGTCTGACCTGGCTGGCCTTCCACAAAATAGCATGTGGTTCGTTCACATGGGCAGCAGATGAAGTCAAGTTCTCGGTGGCTGCAATGGATTATCCTACAGCTAATCCTGTAACATTCTTTCCATGGTCGGGATTGCGCTCTATCCTGATTCTGGGCGCCCCTGCTGCTGCTGTTCTACTCCTGACTTTCAGAAGATGGAAGTTGTACGTGCCGTTTTCTGCAAACTTTCTCTTATTGGCAGTATCACTTGGAATGGGTTCGCTGGTTCTTCCCAGATACATAGACCAGCTCTTCCTGCTGGCTACGCCATTCATTTTCAGGGAGATCAAAAATCTCTTCCAGGGCAGGATTCGTACTTATGTTGTAATTGCAACAATTTTGATTCCCTCTTTCCAGTGGATATCCACTGTCCCGGAGATCAGAGAATACCGGAAACTGGAAGAGGTATACCGCTCATTCGAACTGCCGGAAGAAGGCATAACCGCCACAAATGAGCTTCTTATCCCGGGTTTTTGTCTAAACCTGGGTCTGGATGACCCCACAGACCTGTTTGTCTCTTCGGATAAGGCAGCATGGAGCAGTGCATCAGAAGCAGATCTGATAGGGCACGGAGTAACCAGAGTGGTTATTGTCCCCATAGGTGTGTATTTTCCATTGCACACAGAAACCTGGCTTGAGAACATTCAAAATATAGAGGTGATGTATTACAGATGACAAAACAACAGTAGCAAGAATCGCCTCCACAGGAAAGCGGGGAGTAACTCTGCTTTTCTCCAATGGCGAAACGGTAAAGGCCAGGGTATCCAGCAATGTTTTCCGCAAATTCAAGAACCCGGTGTGCGGAGATATTGCAAGAGCGGTCAGCAAGCAGAGTGTCTGGTATGTTGAAGAAATTGTTGACAGAAATGGATGCCTTGAACGCACTTCTCCCACTGGCAGACGACAGGTACTGGCAGCCAACATTGACCTGGTGGTAGTGGTTGCATCTATTGCAAGCCCTCCTTTAAGACGGGGATTCATAGACAGAGCTCTTGCATCAGCAGACTGGAATCGACTTGAGGCAGCTCTTGTTCTTAACAAAATAGACCTCGCAGGAAGCAAGGGTGCCGCAGACCCGGAACTGCTTGAGAAAGTCTACGGCAAGCTGGCTGGGTACACCGTTATAAAAACAAGTGCAATAACCGGCATGGGCATGGAAAGATTCAAGGATCTGATCGCAGGCAAAACCGTTGCTCTGGCTGGAATCTCTGCTGCGGGAAAAACATCTCTTATCCATGCGATCCATCCGGAATTGAACCTCCGCATCGGTGCAGTGAATGCGAAGACAACAAAGGGAAAGCACACAACGGTTTCGGCAAGGCTGATACCTCTGGGTAACAGCACGTTCCTTATGGACACCCCGGGGCTTCGGGCATTCTCTGTGGATCATATTCCAAAGGATGAATTGAAGTACTGCTTTGCAGAATTTGATGGTGTCGGCCCGTGCAAATTCAGAGACTGCCTCCATGAAACAGAACCGGAATGTGCAGTGCTGAAAGCGGTAAAGGACGGACTGATCGACAGGGAAAGGCACCAGTCTTACATCAAACTTCTTCATGAAGAGAACACATATTCATAAAAGAATACCGCCCGGTTTCAACACCGGGCGGCATCCATTTACAAAACTGACTGAATTAGCAGATTGAAGCGATCATCATGGCTTTGATGGTGTGCTTGCGATTCTCTGCTTCGTCCCAGACAACAGAGCTTGGTCCCTCGATAACATCAAAGGTTACTTCCTTGCCCTTCACTGCAGGCAGGCAGTGCATGAACAGACATTCAGGATTACCGGTGGCATCCATCATTTCCTGATTCACCTGATATGGCTTAAGCATGGCAATGCGCTCTGCGGCTTTGTCTTCTTCTCCCATTGAGGTCCATACATCGGTGTAGATAACATCTGCACCTTCAACTGCCTCTTTGACATTGTCGGTAATTCTGATCTCGGAACCACTCTCCTCTGCAAGACCCATAACGGTATCCACAAGATCCTGCTCAGGCTGAAGGCTTTCCGGGGCAAGAATGGTGCAGTTAACCCCCATCATTGCCATCCCGATCATCAGGCTGTTTGCCATGTTGTTTCTGCCGTCGCCGGTGTAGACAAAATTCACACCCTTAAGCTCTCCTATGTTCTCTTCAATGGTCATAAGATCTGCAAGGATCTGTGTAGGATGAAATTCATCTGTAAGGCCGTTGAACACAGGAACACCGGAATACTGATGAAGAGCTTCCACCATTTCCTGCTTGAACCCGCGAAACATTATGCAGTCGAACATTCTGCCGAGAACACGAGCAGTATCCTCAACGGATTCCTTGACTCCAAGCTGAATATCGGCAGAGCTCAGGAATACAGGGTGTCCGCCCTCTTCACCGAAAGCTGTCTCGAACGCACAACGGGTACGGGTAGAGCGCTTCTCGAAAAGCATCGCAAGTGTCTTGCCCTGAAATCTCTGGTAAGTCTGGAAACCAAGTCTCTCCTGCTTCAGATTGTGTGCAAGATCCAGAAGGTAACGGAGCTCAGCGGGGCTGAGATCAAGAAGTGTGAGAAGACTTCTTCCTCTAAGGTTAAAAGCCATTACGGACTCCTCTCAAATGAGTTTGTTAAAATAGGCGATCGCCGGAAGATAGTAGTTTAAAACCAACCGTCAATGAAGACCATAACTCACTCTGTAGATATCAGCAGCGATAACCGGATACCCTTTCCTTCTCCGGGGGAACTACAGGGCGTCCCATATCATAGAGAACCCCAGATCTGCTTTGCTGGCACAGCACAGATCATTTGCAAGAACTGTTATTCCGTACCTGGATCCATCCGGCTTTGAAACGATCAGATTGATGCTTCTGGTGTCTCCGCCGTCACTTATCCAGCCGTAGATCACATTTGAAGAACCAAGGGCTATCTCCAGTTCTCCGGAAAGAGGTGGATTGGTAGACATTCTTCTTACGGCGGTAGTGACCAGACCATCCGATACTATTTCTATAAAATCCAGACAGTCGCTGACATTGGTGTAGCTTGCAGCAACTTCAGGGGCACCTTCCCAGTCAAGGGCAACACCCTCAAACCGTGTGTTGCTGTGGCCGGAAGATGAAAGCCAGCTATCCACATGTTCTATTCCACCCATGTAATAAACAATTGACTGTGTTGCTTCCCTGGAGCCCTGCTGGCCCCGTCTTGCAACCTGCCAGATCTGTTCACCTCTTGAAACAAGCGAATCAAGGGGAAACTCTCCTGAATTGTGTCTGGCAACACAAACGGCAGCATTTACAATGTCCGGAGTATCCATGTAGAATCTGCGGCGCTCATTTCTGGTAATGCGCTCACCGGTTTCAAGATCAACAACTCCAACACCGAAGACTGCTCCGGGCAGGGAAACAACATTGTCCATTACTCTGCCCAGATCTGAAGGCAGCCCCCTGGAAGACGCTGTTACCACTGTGTCCGGATTAAGAAGCATGGGAGGAAGACCTCCGGTCTTAGGACTAGATCCAGGAGCAGCCACGACCATGGCTATCAACAATGCTATCATTTATTGTTTCCTCCAATACTCAAAAGACAAAGAAAGGGGAGGAGGGCAAGCCCTCCCCCCTCTGAAAGAACAAACTTCAGCTTAGTTGGCGTTGCTTGTGAATACGGTAAGACCCAGATCTTTTGGCTGGTACTCGTAGCTGAAGCTCACGATTGTACCGTTGTTTGTGGCTGGATCAGCAGTAACGCTGAGACCATACATCTTTACGTAAGCATTCTCGCCGGTATTGTAGGGAAGCTTAACAAAGACAACGCTGTCGCCTGTGTAAAGTCTGTAACTGTTGGCGATCCAGGAATCAGGATCACAACTTCCGTAAGTGGTGCCTGGCTCCTGGAAGTAGCATGTGTTACCATTTCCAAATGTGCCGAAGCTTCCGCTGTACAGCCATACATCGTCGTCGCCCTTGCTCTCGTCGTAAGCATAGAGATCCTGGACGAAACCTGCGGAAGCAGCGCTTCCTTCTGTTCCGGAAGTTTCTCCGAAGATGAATCCACTGTAAGTTGATGCTTCAGAGTAATTATCATAGATGGTGTAAGTAGTGCTGATAACATTCGGCATTGTGCTGACTGCATTGGAGTTTGCTGATGATGTATCGTCACCCTTGTAGGCGATAACTACATAGTCACCGGCATTTGTAGCATTGTGTGTGTAGGTGGTAGTAGTGCTTTCGCCAAGCTCTGTGTATGAACCTGTTGCGTCAGCTCTGAAGTAAACCTTGTATCCATCAACATCATCAACAGCAGACCATATAAGAACTATTGTTCTTCCGGCACTAGCAGCATCAAGCTCAAGATTTCCAACGATGGCAAGGTCTCCGCCTTCGCCTGTGGTGTCACCAGCACAACCGGCAAGAGCAGCGATCATCACTGCAGCAAAAATTAAACTAAGTTTCTTCATTAATCTTCCTCACTTTCATTTTCTGTTAACGAAGAGTCACGCCCTCCGACTAGGGAAAATACCCACAACGGCAAATGGTGTCAAACCCTGCGGAATTGTGGTACGCTCACTCTTCAGAATTTATTCCTTCAATTGATTTCCAGGCAGCAGATCTTACAGCAAGTGAAGGATCATCCAGAAGAAGCTGAAGCACATCAACTGCCGGTTCTCCAAACTCGCCCAGTGTAACAGCTGTCTGTCTTCTTATCCGTTCTTCCTCTGACTGGGCGAAGGGTATGATAAGAGGCAGAGATTCATTATTGCCTATATCACCCAGGGTTCTTATAAGCGTAATAACCATTCCAGTGGAAACAGAATCGTTCAGCACCGTCTGCAGGTAGGGACGGGCCTCTTCCCCACCAGCCTCACCCAGCCACTGGATCAGATTACCCTGTTCTCTTCTTTCCGTTTCAGATGGAAGAATTCCAAGCATTTCCTGTACTGCGTACTCGCTGTTCTCTGTAAAAACAGCCTTTATCGCCCTGTGTTCCAGCCCTTCCCATGATCCCAGATGCTCTTCCAGAATGTAGTCGACTGCTTCATTTCCTCTTGATGCAAGTTCTTCCCTGTGGGCAAGAACCCTCTCTCTGTTCCCTGAAACTCCCCATTCAGATGCCACTGCAAACAAAGAATCCAGATCGAGGGATCCGGGATCTCCGATATCCTCCACCTCATCCTTCGGGACCGGTGAGATCACGGAAAGATCAGACCCTGCAGAATACTCCGTGGTCCAGACAGTGGAATCAGCCCCTCCGCCCAGATAGAAGTCTCTGTCTGCAAGATCAAGGAAAAGACCGGAGCCGGCAGAACCTCTTGCCCATCTGGACTGACCCTGCCCTATTCCACGAACAGCGTACAGATCAGAACCAGAGCAGTCTATAAATACTGCAGCGGAATTTGTCAGAGCGAGACCCTGTCCACCATCTGTGGCAAAATAGTCGTCACCCTCCATGTCCAGAAGAAAACCGGTTGAAAGATCATGTGCACTGCCCTGGGCAGGGCCGTTCCGGCTTACATACTGATCGTCTCCACCCAGATCTACAAGAATTCCTGAAGCAAGATGAATACCGGCGCCCTGGCTGTACTGTGCAGATGAATAGGTGTCCTGACCACCGGCATCAAAGAGAATTCCAAGAGAATAGTAGTAAGCGCTGCCCTGGCCGAATACCTCTGCCCTGTATGTGTCGTTGCCATCTCCCAGATCACAGAGAGTTCCAATACCCCCGGCGCAGAAAGGTCGAAGACCTATTCCAAACCCCTGGGACATTGCAATATTGTCAAGGGGAAGCAGAGGTTCATGGGCATATGTGAATCCTGCCAGATATGTGTCATTCCCGCTGCAGTCAACCATATCTGCAATACCGCCGGGTCCTCCGAAGCCCTGACCGTAAGCACTTACCCTGCGCACATCATCGCCTGCGCCATCAAGGAAGAAAGCCCGACCAAGGGTTGCCGCCCCCTGGGAATGGATATCCGCAGTCATGTAATCGTTTCCGCCAAGGTCAGCAAAAAGACCATACCCCATGATTGCAGAGCCCTGTGACATGGAAGACCCTCTGTACACATCATCTCCCTCAAGATCGATCAGTGCCCCGTATCCCATGAAGCCCGATCCCTGAGAAACCGGTGAATCAGAAGAATAGGTGTCATTGCCGGAAAGATCAGCGATCAGGCCAACCGGAGTACCGAGAATACCAATGCCGTCTCCACCGCACAGATACAGATCGTCTCCACCCACATCAATGATCAGGTCATATCGGAATTCTCCGGTGTATACATTTCGATTTTCGTCACCGATAACCCATGTTATCTCCGAGTCCGTGGAGTAGTCCACCACCCAGCCTTCCACGCCCGGTGCCTGCACTGTTCCGTAGTTATCCTGAAGATCCAAACCTTTAACAAGGCCGATAACCAGCTCCGGTGAAGGGCAGTCAACAGATGGCCAGCGCACAAGCAGATCAGTGTATTCTTTCAAATCAAGCTCAATGTCATCCTCTGCAAAGGGAACTGGGAAACCACGGGAAGAGTAAAGAAGTCCCCACTCACCAGGCGTCCCGGCTGAATCACTGTCTGCCCACATTCCCGTGCAGAGCAGGGCAAGAGAATCAGCACAC
The DNA here is from genome assembly GCA_029934845.1 of Candidatus Sabulitectum sp. Classification (GTDB taxonomy): domain Bacteria; phylum Fermentibacterota; class Fermentibacteria; order Fermentibacterales; family JCC-6; genus Sabulitectum. The sequence goes on along the minus strand of JAOZLN010000016.1, from coordinate 3,470 downwards.
GACAATGTATCAAGAACAGAGAGGAAAGAACCTTTTGTTCCAGCAAGAACAGATATCAGTGAATCGACCCCACCATCAATCGATTCGATAAATGAAAACTCCACCGCTTCACGGTACACAGAATCCGCAACCACAGGCAGAGCCCACACATCCTGAATACACCTGACAACTGTGCTGTCTGCAAGTTTCACAGAAGTAGCCCAGTGACGGTCGAAATTCATTTCCTCCGGTGTCATGGATATGGAATCAAGCGCGAGCGATGCTGCATCCATAACAGGGGATGGAACAAGAGACGCCAGTAAAACAAGTTGAACAATTAATGCAAGCACTACGCCCCCAGTACTAAGTTAGATCAAATTTCGGATATAGAAATACTTAACCTATAATGCCATCAGTCCTTCATTAACCTTTTTCTTACCCAGATCGGATTTCGTCGACAATCAAGCACAGAGCTAAGAATCTGCACCTTCATAAAACATTCCGTCTAATTCTTTCTTTAGCTTCTTCCCAATCGGAAACAGTCACTTTGCCAGAGGCAAGAGCCTCTTCCCTGTCTTTGAGTACAGCCTCATGCCAGTGAGGAGATTCAAAAGCCTTCTCCTCTCCAATTAGATCATCCCAGATCAATTCAAGTAGATCCAGCTTCTGAGCATAGGTATACTGAGACAGAGGCAACTCAATCCTATTCATAATATTCCTCTCCGTTTTCAATCCTTGTGATATTATCGGCAAGAGCAAGGCAAAGTCAAGTACGAAGAGCTGTGGACTCACAAAAGGCAGCTCTATTCAGAAACACAGGCATGTCCGATCTCTCTGGTAACAGTGTTTCGCCATTGACAAGTTAAGAATGTTTCTCCAGTATTCACCGCATGGGTTGGGGGTGGCTTCAAGGTGAAGTCTGAGATATACCCCTGGAACTTGATCAGAAAACAAACTGCGATAAGGAAATCCATGTCTTTAAAAACTACATTAGATCCAAATGCAATCATGGTTACCATAATGGCCGCAAGGGTTCGAGAACTGCACCCTATGATCCACCACATCACCAACAGCGTTGTAATGAATTTCACTGCAAACATCACCCTTGCAATGGGTGCCGCACCCGTTATGGCACCTTCCATTGCAGAGTCGGCAGAGATGTCCGGATATGCCGGAGCTCTGCTTCTTAACATCGGTACGATCAATCCGGAGCTTCTTGAGAGCATGATATCCGCAGGCAGAGCAGCCAACGCAAATAATATTCCAGTGATTCTTGACCCAGTGGGAGCAGGTGCTACAAAACTGAGGACTGATGCAATCTCAACCATTCTCTCTGAACTGAAGATTGCTGTGGTTCGCGGTAATGCCGGTGAGATTCTTTCCCTTGCTGGTACAGCAGGTGGCGTACGGGGGGTTGACTCTCTGACCACAGGAGAGGGTAGCGAAGACGTGTTTTCCTCATTCGCCGCTGAAACCGGGATAGTAACAGCAGTAAGCGGTCAAACAGATTTCATAACAGATGGGACAGACTGGATAAAGGTCTACAACGGAAACCGTTTGATGACATCGATCACAGGAACCGGATGCGGAGCAACAACAGCAGCCGCCTGCTTCGCTGCATCGGGAACCCCACTGCTTCAATCGGTAGCCGCCGGTATTGCATGTTACAACATTGCCGGCGAGATAGCAGCAGAGAACTGCAAGGGTCCCGGATCTTTCGTTCCTGAATTCATAGATCAGCTTGCCTGTCTTGATTCAGATACAATTGCGAAAAAGCTGAGGATGGAAGTCGGTCAGTGAAACCTGATCTGAGAAAAGCTCTTAAACTTTATCTTGTCACAGACCCTGTCCTTCATAGAGGACGGGGTGTAGAAGCCACCTGCGAAGAAGCATTGAAGGCTGGTGTTAGATTTGTTCAGCTGAGGGACAAGAATGCATCGACCAGATCTCTTTATGATTCTGCTCTGGCGCTTCGTAACCTGTGCAATAAGTATTCAAGCTATTTCGTTGTTAATGATCGCATTGATATTGCAATGGCGGTAAAAGCAGACGGAGTTCACCTGGGGCAAAGCGATATGCCTGCGGATGTCGCCCGAGCTATCATGGGTTCTGAAGCAATTATCGGAGTCTCTGTAAGAACGGTTGATGAAGCAGAAAAAGCAAAAGCAGACGGTGCTGATTACATAGCTGCTAATCTGGTATTCTCCACAGAGACTAAAAAAGACATCAAAGAACCCCTGGGGCTTGAAATGGTTTCCACTCTTTCAAGGGCTTCGTCTTTACCCATGATCGCAATCGGCGGGATCAATCCCGAGAACACAGCACTTGTGATCAACGCTGGCTGTGCAGGAGTCGCTGTTGTAACCGCGGTAATGAACTCAGACTCTCCTGCTCTTCAGGTGGAAAGATTCCTGAGAGTTCTTAACTGCTGAAAATGTTTTTCTTCTTAAAATCAGGCAGATAATGGTCCGGTGAGGAATCAGGTTCCTGAATAAGTGTGTTTGAAAGGCCCAGATCCTCTGCGATCTGTACCGCTTTCCAGTACTCTGATGGTCTCAGCTTCCTGGAAAGAAGAACAATCTCATCTGCCCGGTACACCGGGTTATACTGAGACATAAGACTTACTGAAATGCCTGTTGATACTGATGCAATGAAACGAAGTATCTCTTCTGTGTCTGCAAGGTCGTTGGGAAGAACCAGGTGTCTTACACAAAGACCAGAGTACGCAATGCCTTCTTTTATCTTCAACTGCCCGACCTGTCTGAACATTTCCTTTATGGAATTCCGTGCAGCTTCCGGATAATCAGGAGTGTCGGAGTATTCCATGGAGTAATCTTCACTCCAGTACTTGAAGTCAGGCAGATAGATATCCACAAGACCTTCAAGTGTGGTCAGTGCTTCCACCGTTTCAAACCCGTTTGAGTTCCAGATAACGGGAACGGTAAGACCTTTCCTCCTGGCTATCTGAATTGTTTCAGCAACCAGCGGCAGGTAGTGGCCGGGAGAAACAAAACCCACCGTGGGGCAGCTCTTCTGCTCCTGAAAATCGATCAGCTTCACAGCCAGAGCTTCAGGCGTGTATTCCGTGCCTCCTCCGAACCTGCTGATCTGGTAATTCTGACAGTAGACGCAGTTCATGGAACAGTGGTTGAAGAACACGTTGCCAACACCGTTCTCTCCGGCGAGGAACGGTTCTTCTCCCTTGTGAACAACAAGCGAGGCGACCTCCATTACAGAGCCCGCCCTGCAGTAGCCTTTTTCACCGGAAGCCCTGTCCACACCGCACCGGCGTGGACAGAGCATACAGTTTTTAAAGATATCCGTGTACTTCATCTATGGCGTCGTTAAGCATCTCTGTACCTGGAAGCACAAATCTTCCGCCTTTAATGATGAAAACTTCTCTGTCACCTGGATGGATCACACTGATAGAGTCCAGCGAACTGTAGGGAAGAGTCACATCAGTATGCTTGTTTGTGTAAGCAAGTGCTGGA
>JAOZLN010000184.1 GCA_029934845.1 Candidatus Sabulitectum sp. | reverse complement strand
AAGTGAGGGTACCTCAATCCTTTTTTAAGAGTGCCTAATGTGCCTGGGTTACTGCTTTTTTTTATCCATAACATCATTTTCGGAATAATGCGGATAATTTTGGAGTGAGAGTGATCAGGAACGGCTTTGGACCGTTAAGGTTCAGCACATGGAGTATGAGGGGCAGGCTTTTCTTCTCAATATGCTGCGCAGTACGATACAGTACAGAGCAGGAGGGAATTGAATGAATCCCCACTACAGTAACAGAGTTGGGGATTCAATTCATGCAGGGCTTCCCGAGCGGTAGCACGGAATAGCAACGCTATTTGACGATAATTAGCGAGTATTATAGCCGTCCGTGTGGTGGCTAATGCCGATACTGTATTTTCGGCCAGGCTCCTTGCAAGAGCATTGGATCCGAAGGCAGTCAGACGGCTATCGCTTGAATATCTCACCTGATATGGTTTGTCTTATTGTCATGATGACAACAACGACCCACACAAGCAGCAGTCCAGTCAGACAGGTAAGACCCACAACCATAAGGAACGGTATCTGGAAGATGGAGTAGAGCAGTCCGGTTGCAATCACAAAAGCTCCCAGGGGGAATGCAAAGGCCCACCAGCTCATGGCAAAGGTCAGCTTTTCCCACCTGTGGTGAAGAATTGTGATCACAATGGCCAGTAGAAGCCAGAAAAATGCAAACCCCCAGAGACTAACACCTGCTATTCTTGCCAGAATTGAAAGAGTCTCGGTCGTGGAATCGGAAAGTGCTAGCCCGATCTTCAGAGCCGGGATCAATTTTATGATAATGATCTCGATGATCGCTGTGGGAGTAATACCTATCAAAACAGTTGGAGCCAGATGAGAGGGAGGAAGTTTGTGGAACAGATAGCGTGAAAACACCGTACTGGCCACGAATATGTAAAGGAAAACACCTATTCCCAGAGAAATAAGACTGCCGAAAAGAAACAAGCTTCCCCATGCAGTTCCAGCATAAATAACAGCAAGGCTGCTGCCGAGAACCGGCAGGATCAGAACTGAAACAGGAGGTATGAGCCAGCCGAGATTAGCTGCCTGCCATTCAAGATCTTTCTTGCCGAAGTATGTGGCCAGAAATGTTATTGCAAAAACTCCTATTCCAATTCCTCCCAGCAGCCACAGCACTCTCATTATTTCATGTATGGTTGTATGAGAGAGGAACAGTGGACCTGCTTTTTCAAGCGCTATACCCCAGACGACAAGCGAGATGGGCATTGTAGAGAAGAACGCAGCCGAGACTGGATGTTTGAAATCCTCTTTTATGGCATCGAGACAGCATCCCCAGCGCAGGAACCATGGAACAGAGAGAGTCACAAAAAGCAAAGCCGACAGAGCCAGGAAGAAGAGCTGCAGCTGGTTTGCAAATGGTACGAAATCTTTGAAAACAAAGATAGCGATCACCATTACAGCCGTACCCATTACCGAGGCATACCAGCCGGGAGAAAATGTACGCACGATATTTCGATTTCCAGCAGTTTTTGGATTTTCAGGACTCATTTTACACCTGCACTTTCAAAGAGAGATTAATCAAATATGATTCCTATGAACAATATTGTTGTACTATAGTTCCATTGGTTTTTAGAAGCATTCAGCAGAGTTTTGTTAATCTGATATACTGGAGTTGTAATCTTCAGCAAGCCATTACGATAGAGACACATTTATTCACAAACGACTTGAGCTTACTTTGTTCATATTACGGCCATACCAATAATGGAAAATTATGTATTCAGGGCACTTCGCATTCTCTGCTGATGGATTACTATTTCCAAGAAGTATTTATCGCGGCTGCAAAAAGTATTCCAGTGATTACAGAGTCAGCAATTCACTATTCCGGAACCGGGCTGGATGTTTTTGAGATGCTCAACGCAGCCGTGGCAAACTGTTTTCCAGAGAAAGACATGGATGATCCTTTCATAAAGCAGAAAGTATTGAATGCCTGGGTTATGGTACATGGTTTTGCGACACTCTGGATAGATGGCCCGATAAGAGCTACATATCTTGGAAAACCTGGTATTGAAGAGTTAATGAAAATGTTGTTTAAAGGTTCCGGTCTCATCACACTTCGTGAATCTGAAAGCATACAGAAATGAATATTTACCATTCTTACATGTACGTTGAATTCTGTTGAAATATATCAGTTGGGATCAGAGAAAAGAGCCCCGGTGGTTGAACCGGGGCTCACAGCAAAGCTCTAACGGATAAGCATGAATTTCAAAGAGTTACCAGGTTCTCCGGACAGTCTGGCAAAATACACACCATTTGATGTGTCATCACCAGGAGTCCAGTTAATCAAATCGTTCCCACTGCTGATCTCGGCAACCTGCTTTCCTGAAATGTCATAAATAACCACTGTAGACTTTGTTAAGCCGGCAACTGTGAAAACTGCGGTTCCTCTCACTGGGTTATCGGCTATTCCCAGGGAAACTTGCTCAGGGGCTGTGGTGATTCCTCCGGTCTGTGCTCCTCTGTATACTCCTGTATTCCTGGCATCAACTCCACGCATTGGCCAGTCGCAGTTATCAGGTGAAACCTCGCCATCAGTATCCCAGGCATAAACGAACCCGTCCCATGTTGCTGCTACCAGTTCGTAATATCCGTCTCCATCAATGTCTCCTGCACCTACACCGGATATTGAAGTTGTGCTCATCATCTTCGGGTAATCGGGGATCACAGAGCCATCTTCTGACAGAGCAAAAAGCTCCCCGCCGTTTGTCACAAAGCAGACATCCTGGGTTCCGTCATTGTTAACATCAACAACGGTTGGAAAGCCTTCGGGCCAGTTGGTTTGAGCCACTGGCCATCCTGCAAGAGGTGATCCGGTTGATATGTCCATAACATGAACACGGTATCCTGAACCAAGGTGGTTATCTGTTGCGATCAGCTCCGGGTATGCATCTCCGTTCACATCTCCCAGGCCAAGATAGAAAAGCTGACTTTGCGTTGCAATTGTAATAGGAAACCCAGTAACAACTGTTCCATCATGATTATAGGCTGATGCATAAGATGTTGAGCTTGCATAATGCCCAAGAATGACCTCAAGATCACCGTCGGAATCAAGATCTGCAGCCATTGGCGATCCGAACATCAGATAACCGCTTCCAGGGGAGAACAATGCAATCGGGTAACCGGATTGTGCCGCCCCGGTTGAAGTGAACAGATACAGCCTGAACTCACCGTTAAGAATGGTGACAGCAAAAAACTCATCTGCTCCGTTGCCATCTGCGTCACCGAAAAAGAGGTTAAGTACATCCTCATCCGGATCAAGATCGGTGGTAAATTTTAAGTTTCCCAGATGATCCTTGCAGGAGATCCTGTAATAGTCACCTGTATTTCCAAGTGTATGAGCGGTCCAGGCTTCAAGATTCCCATCACCATCCGAGTCGCCTAGAACAAAAGGTGAATCAAGGGCGTTGGAAGACTGGTCTGGAGCATTCTGAGGGAAACCGGTAATATCAGAGCCATCACTGTTTCTGCCATTAAATGTCCACATGTGGGCACTGCCTGCATACCAGTCTCTTTCTGACCACAGGATCTCAACGGTGTCATCACCCGCAAGATCTGCGCATGATGGACCGGGCATCTGGTCATTTGTTCCATAACCCATGTAGAGGTGCTCAACTGTTGGCCAGCCGGGAAGGAAGGTTCCATCACCACTTAGCCCGAATGCATTACCTCCAACCAGGAAAATTTCATCAGCTCCATCTCCATCGATATCAAGAAGAGTAGGTGTGTATGGAAAACCAGCTCCGGGGCTACTCAAGCTTACCGGCCATCCTCTGTGTAGCGAGGGGTCGGACGCTGCTGCCCGATTATTTAGAGACATCTCATAAACATCAGTAACAAAACTGTTTACGTCCGGTTGAGTGATTTGAATGCTTTCAATATCTGATGCTGAGAACGCCAGTAGAATAGATGAAAGACTGAATAAGACAATGATTGAGAGCGGTACCTTTCGCAACATGATCTTCCCCTTTTATGCGAAACCAGTCTGTTGAACACACTATGAATGAGACTTGCTCCAGTCGGAATTATTGGAATATCTACTGATGTAGTCAAGTATTCAATATCAGGCAAAGCCACTTTGTTTTCTATTGCCGAATGCCTGCTTCGATGTTATTTTGACATTATGCGTTGTGCATACTGGCGACTATTGTGAAGCAGACAACAACCACTTTCCCGGAAGAGGAAGAATGATAAGAACTGGCAGAAAGATAGCAATTCTAGCACTTCCTTTTCTGACAGTTCTTTCGGGCATTCTTCTTAATTTTTACAACTATTTCTGGATCGACTGGATTTTCAAGATCTGTCTATCCGGTACTGTGGGTATTGGAACAAACTACATTGCCATAAAGATGCTTTTTCGCCCCCACAAAAGAACCCCCCTGGGCAGGCAGGGGCTTATTCCGAAGAGGAGGGGGGACATTGCTGAAGCAATTGCAACTGCTGTTTCCAGACAGCTCCTCGATACTGATTCAGTTCTGGCCTATCTGGAGGAAAACGATCTGATACAGAAAGGTGCTTCGGAAGTTCTTGAGTGGGGTCATAACTGGATTGAAGAACCGTTGAACCACCAGACTGTGATCAACTCAGCAGGAAGGTATGTTCAAAACAAGGGAATTGAACACGCGGGTCAGTTGTTCTCGAAGATCGCGGAAATCATAAGGATATATGCTTCAGAAAGTATTACACCGGAAGTTGTATGGGATCATATCAGAGAATCAATTGAGAGTGAGATTGAAAAGCCCGAAACCATTCACCTGTTAACTGTGATAGCAACAGACCTTGTGGAGAAGAACTCCTCAACCATTGCCGGTGTGGTTAACGAAATGCTTGAAGACTGGATCAACTCAAAGGGATTTCTGGTTAAGCAGGCAATGCTCCTGGGAAAAGGGGTGTTCAGAATCGACAGAAGCAGGATCAGGAAAGAGCTGCTGAAAAAGGTAAGGAGCCCTCAGTTTTTCCAGAATGTGATGGGTCTGCTTGAGGAAAATATAAGCTCGATATCTTCTCTGGGAGATGATCCTGAACTAAAGAATAAATTCTCTGAGTTCTTTCATACGCAGAAGCAGAGGTTTGATACATGGGTAAAGACCGAAGGCGTTACCTCGGCCAGGGAGAAGCTGATCTCATTTCTGGAATCAGATTCATTCTGGGATTGGTTGGAAAGGATGCTTGATAGAACAGTTGGAAAGCTGGTGAAGGTCCTGGAAAAGAAGATCCAATCCCCGGAATTCAAAGAAAACGCACGGAACTTTGTTGTGGGGCATGCTCACAGAATAGATATTAAGGAACTGGTAAGAAAGAAAGTAAATGAGTTTGAGCTCGAACAGCTTGAGGAGCTGATTACAGAAGTAAGCGGCGAGAGCCTTGCCGGTATTGAACTGTTTGGAGGCCTTCTTGGCATGCTTGCCGGTCTCATACTTATTGATCAGTGGTTTGCCGCGGTTCTTGTTTTTGCATCAGGGCTCTTCTGGCTGATCGAGAAGCTGTTTTCTAACAGAAA
>JAOZLN010000183.1 GCA_029934845.1 Candidatus Sabulitectum sp. | reverse complement strand
CAAATACTTGCTGATGATCAAATCATGTTTAGAAAGCATGAGGATGGGAAATGGCTGGCCTATGGAACACCATGGACTACTTTTGAGCCAAACCCCGGCTCTGCAACCCCCAAAGCCTTCTTTCTTTTGGAAAAATCGGATAAATTCAGCTTAACAAAACTCACCTCAAAAGAATTACTAGCCCATTTATGGTATGAGCATAAGAAAGCAAGAATAATGATTCCCAAAATGTACCATACAAAAATTCTTGATTTGTACATTAGCCTTTCTTCTTCTGCCCCGGTTTACCTTATGAAGTTTCCTAAAGATTACATAGATCAGGAGGCAATCCTGAAATGTCTGGATCACTAGACACCTCATTGTTCAGATTCTATCACGGGCGAAGTATGCGCTTCACTTTTCGTCCTGGTGATTGTATCTATTTTGAGGCAGTTTCTATTTCTGATTTGCTGGTAGGTGATGTAATTGTTTTTTCCAGTGAGGATGCCGGTGGGGTTGATACTATTCACCGAATAGTGGAAGTTGGTTCTTCTTACTTTTTGACTCATGGTGATAACAATCCGAGTGATCAGATTGAAAATGTTTCATTTTCTCGTGTTCTTGGTAAAGCCGTAGCTTACAAGCGTAAAGGTAAACCTGTTAAATCTGTTACCGGTGGTTTTTGGGGTAGAGTTAGAGCTGTGGTGATTTCAAAATCAGGGGCTTGCAGGGTTATTGCTAGGTGGGGCTGGGCTGTTCTCCGGTGGTCTCGGGTTGTTCGGTTATTTTGGAGACCTTCAATAACAATAATGCATGTTGATACTGATGCAGATTCTGTGGTTCGACTGGTCTGTAATGGTAAAAGTATTGGTAAGTGGTGTTCCTTGCGGAAGATTCTTGTACTTAAAAAACCCTATGACTTGGTTATTTACTTAAAAAATGGAGAGCTTCAGCTGTAGGCTCCAGCTTGGATAGTGTACATTTCCTTGTATTTGCCGTTTAGCTTGATGAGTTCGTCGTGAGTTCCGTGTTCAATGATTCTGCCGTTGTGCATCACAGCTATTCTGTCAGCCATTCTTACAGTTGAGAATCTGTGGGAAATAATTACAGAGGTTTTGTCTTTAACAATTTCTCTGAACTTGTCGAATACGGCCTGCTCTGCTTTGGCATCTAAGGCACTTGTTGGTTCATCAAGAATAACGATGGGAGCGTTTCTGATAAATGCTCTTGCAAGAGCGATCTTCTGCCACTGGCCAATGGAGAGTTCCTGCCCTCCCTTAAAGGATCTGCCAAGAACCGTGTTGTAACCATCGGGAAGGTCATTGATCAAAGTGGCTGCCCCTGCAGCTTCTGCAGCCTGATGGATTCGCGATTCATCCGGTTCATGCTGAATATCACCAAGGCTGATGTTTTCATTTACTGTAAGATGGTACTTGGCGTAATCTTGAAAGATCACTCCTATGTTGCCTCTGTGATCACTTACTTTGAAATCTTTGATACATGTGTTGTCTATGGTTATCCGGCCTGAGATCGGGTCATATAGACGGCATAGAAGTTTTACGAAGGTTGTTTTGCCTGAACCGTTCTCTCCTACCAGTGCCAGCATTTCACCAGGATTTATCTTCAGAGATACATCATCCAGTACTTTCCTGGTGCCGGATGAATAAATGAAATCTACATGGTTGAATTCAATTCCCTGACTTACATATAGAGGGTATGGCTTTGGCTCATCAGGATCAGTGATCTCCGGCTTGATGTCGAGGAAATCAAAGAGGTTGGAAAGAAAGAGATTGCCTTCGTAAAGGCCTGCAATACTGCCAAGAAGCCCTTTCAGGAAGCCTAAACCCCGCTGAAATGCCTGGAAGTACATTACCATTCCACCAATTGTTATTAACCCTGCATAGGCCTGTTTTGCAATAAAAGCAAGTGAACCGTAAATAAGAATAGTTGCCATGGCCTGGGTACCAAAATCTGAAGCGGCTCTGCGTTTTGCAATGCCAAGAACCTCTTTTCTAAGAATAATTCTAAGATCAAGATATTTTATTCTGAGATACTCCCCCAGCCCGAACAGACGAAGCTCTTTAGCATGATTCACCGAAGTCAGCAGCCAGTGTTTATACCATGCTTTACGCTCGGTTTCCGTTCGTTTACGCTGCCACTTCCAGTTAACTTTGGAGAACTTGAGTTTTACAAACACTCCTGGAAGAGCAGCTGCCAGAAGAATCACCGCAACTATCCAGTGAAAAGACATAAGCAAACCAATCATTGCCAGCAGTGATATGGTGCTTTGAACTGTTCTGATCAAGCCGTTAACAATGCTTGTGGGTCTGTAGGGCGCTTCCCCCTGGGCTCTGTGCATGGTGTCATAAAATTTTGAGTCTTCATAATAGTTAAGATCAACTTCAATTGACTTCTTGTGAAGAATATCCTGCATGTAATCTGTTACTACTCTGGCCTGAGTCTGCTCTACTATTCCCGCAATTGCTTTAACAAGGGCAGAAAGCAGCGCTGTGCCACCCATGAAGGCGATGATATAACCGGTATATTGAAAAGATTCAGTACTGCTTCCATTAATGATTGATTCGATAGAATCTATAAGCAGTTTCATCAGATACAGAGGAATCAGAGGAAGCAATCCCTGAATTACAGTAAGGATCAAATTGGCAACAGTTAAACCCCTGCTGCTTTTCCAGACAAGCGATACCGCTCTGCCAATCATTATTTTTCTTTTATCCGGTTTGTGTTTCATGATGCTAATCTAAAAGACAAATTAAACAGAACCAATACAGGGATTCCTGAAAGGGTTGTATTATTGTTCTCTCTGAAGTATCCATTAGATAATATGAAAAATTCTTATCAACCTGATCTGATCACGAAAGAGGCCTGCAAGTGGCTGCTGGATGGTGCGGTTAGTGGTGGTTATACAGGCCCTGACCCTGGTGGCAGGCATGATCTTACTCCACTGTTATCCCGTGAAACCGGAAAACAGCAAGTCAGCCTTTCTGCAGGTGCTATCTGGTTCCGCCAGGAACAGATTGTACGCACGGTTCTGAAAAGAATAGCAGAAGAGGGAATAGTTGTCTGGGCAATGAAAGGTTTTGATCTTGCAAGAAGCATCTACCCCTTTCCCGGCGGCAGACCCATGTGCGATGCAGACTTGTTTATAGAAGAAAAGAATCGTCAGAAGATCATGAGAATTTTTAAAAAGGCTGGCTGGTTAAAAGGATCACCTGGTGACGGTGTCTTTACCTCCGGTATTGTCTCTGAAATGAAAATGTACAAGCATGGGGTCATGGCAGAACTTCATTCACATATTTTCTACTTCCCGGCAACATTTCCCGGAAAACTTCCATTTGATCTGTTTGATAACGGCAGATTGCTTGAACCGGGTTTGATGGGTTTTGCATGGCACAATGCCCTGCTGCTGGTGATTATTCACATGCTTACAAATATTTCAATAAGACCTGTATGGTGGGTTGATATCTGCCTGCTTTGCAGCAAAGTCACCGACGCCGGTACATGGGACATGTTTTTAAGGAATGCCTTCGGTACAAAACTGGGGCCTGCAATTGCTTCAACTCTTCTCACTGCGTCTTCCGAACTTGGAGCCCCGGTACCGGAAAAGATCATTAACTTTCTGCAGGTGAAAAAATACCAGAGGGAAGACATTCTTACCAGTCTGAAAATGGGCAGCAGGATACCTACACTGTTGAATCTGAAATACCTTACAGGCTGGAAAAGAATTTCCTGGGGATATGCTCTGTTCTGGTTAGTTATTTCCCGCCAGCAGCCCCTGAGGAAGGAAAAGTTGTGAAACCTGCAGTTAACAAGTTTAAGGAGATCACCTTAGAGCTGTATCAAAACGCCTTGAAAGCATATCGCGATAACAACAATTCACTGGCAGAAACTACATGTATCAAAGCCTTGCAAATGCTTGAAAATACCTCGGGGCTGGTATACGAAAAAGCACTGTTTTACAGATTGCTGGCCAATCTCTTCAACAAAACCGGTGATTACAGAAAGTCTCTTGAGAACAGTCATGTCTCAGCAGAGCTTTTCCTGACCATAGGAAAAACAGAAGAAGCAGTTCCTGTGTACTCAAATTGCGGAGTTCTGCTTCATTACCTGGGAGATCACGCAGGAGCATACAAGATTAATCTGCAGGCTCTTGAACTTGCGGAGAAGAATGGTTTTGAGCAAGAGAAAGCCAGGGTTCTGCTGAATATTGCATCTCTGCTTGGCGCGAGAAAAGAGTACAAAGAGGCACTGGAAAAGATCGCACAGGCAGAAGCTATCTTCAGTAAACACTCCGACAAAAGAGGAATTGCTTTCTCAAGGTCCGAGACTGCCGAGATCAACCTTGAGATGGGCAACATCGAAGAATCAATTGCCAATCATAAAATTGCCCTGGAGCTCCGGAAAGAACTCGGTGTGGAAAGAGAGTTACTTCTTTCCTTCAGCAAACTTTCCAGTGCTCTCATAAAAGCGAAACGGCCTGAAGAAGCCATCCATCTGTGTCAGACAGCACTGGAAACTGCAGATGAATCCCGGTGGCCGTCTTCAATGGCCTCCCTTCTTCTGCGGCTGGCAGAAGCACAACAAGAAACAGGGTTACCGAAAGAAACGATCAAGACTGTGCGAATAGCTGAAAAGGTGTTTGATCTCTTTGAAGGTTTCTATGAAATTCGAGCTCAACTCAAACGGGTGGAATCAAAAGCCCTTAGAGACACAGGTGAGTTTGAGAAGGCTTATTCAACCCTGTGTGAGTACCTGGATATGGAAGAAATGCGTCTGGTAACTCGCAGAAGTGAAACAATTTCAAGACTTAAGATAGCAATGGAAATAAAGGCAAGTCAGAGGGAAAAAGAAATAATAGCAAAAAAGAATGATGAGCTGACCACTACGAATAATCAACTGGTGGAAGCAATGGCCAGAATAAAAACCCTCAGTGGTATGCTGCCTATCTGCGCTTCGTGCAAAAGAATAAGAGATGACGAGGGATACTGGCAACAGATTGAATCTTACATTTCCAGCCACTCCGATGCAGAGTTCAGCCACGGTCTCTGCTCTGATTGCATGAAGAAACTCTATCCAGAGATCGCAGATGAGCTGCATGATACCGTGTAATGAAAAACTCTGGAATAATTATGATATTTATGAATATGAAAACGCATAACTCTCTGTATCTGAAAATAGGGGTATCAAGCTGATCTCAAAGCCTGGGCTTGAATTGCCTGCTCGACTGTTTTATCTTGCATAATTAACAAAGGAGAATCTCATCAAAAATAAAATCCCGCAACTGACCGTAATGGCAGAAGAACTTCATCGGGCAGACGAGGGAAAGCTTCAAGAACTTGCAATTGATGTTTATGATACTGCACTTAAAGCTTACCGGGCAGGTGAAAACTCTGAGGCAGAGAACATATGCACAGAGGCACTGGATCTGCTCAATCAGGTTACCGGAGTTCTGAAAGGCAAGGGATCTTTTAACAGGCTGCTGGCCAATACACTTCACAAACAGGGGAATTTGAAAGATTCTTTAAAGTACA
>JAOZLN010000015.1 GCA_029934845.1 Candidatus Sabulitectum sp. | reverse complement strand
ATTATCGGCATACCCACGGGAATTCTCTACTTCCTCGGTTTCTTCTATTACCAGAAGTCCGTTCGGGAAAGTGGCGTTGGCATGGCTGGAAGCTATGCCAAAATGGGGATTCTGATTCCTATGATACTAAGCATGATCTTCTGGAAGGAGTTTCCAGGAGGGTTGCAATGGGCAGGGATCACACTGGCTCTCACCGCAATTGGTATGGTGAATCTCAGATTTGGCTCTGACAGCATTTTTTCGTCAATCAAGCCTTCTCTTTTACTTCTCTTTCTTTCCTGCGGCGTTTCTGAATTCACCAACAAATTGTATCAGAAATACGGTATGCTGGGGATGAAAGATCTGTTTCTCTTCTTCCTCTTTACGACAGCTCTTTTGATCAGCCTTCTGAAAATTAAAAAAAAGCCCGACATCAGAGAAGTCTTTGTTGGACTTTTTGTAGGAATCCCGAATTTCTTCGCTTCATTCTTTCTGATAAATGCGTTATCAAAAATGCCTGCTTCCGTAGTTTTCCCCAGCTACAGTGCCGGTTCGATTGCTCTTATCTGCCTGGGAGGCAGAATTTTCTACGGTGAACAACTATCCCGCAGGGAAATGACTGCAATTATCATCACAATGGCTTCACTGTTACTTATCAATCTGTAAAGCAGCGGAAACATTGATGTTCAGCTCATATTCATCATCCTTTTTTGTCTGATTTCATAACTTGACAGTTACTCAATGGATTGAGTAAATTAACTCAATGGATTGAGTAATTGGAGATGTATGTACAAAAGAAAAGAATACAGTGCTCTGCTTACGCGCTTAATGGAGTCACCCAGGCGCATACAGGTAGTAACAGGTCCCAGGCAAGTAGGTAAAACCACCATGGTCAGGCAGGTGATGAAAGCCCTTGAGAAAAAGGGTGTGAACACTTTGTATGCCTCAGCAGACTTGTCTGCTTTTGGTGGTGCTGTGTGGATTGAAGAAAGATGGAATGCCGCCAGGATACAGAGCATGGAAACCCGAACAGTTCTGATTCTGGACGAGATCCAGAAGGTTTCGAACTGGTCGGAGATAGTTAAGTTCTTATGGGATCAGGAAACCGGCCGAAAGACACCAATTTCAGTGGTACTTCTTGGTTCATCGGCTTTGCTGATACAGAAAGGCTTGTCTGAAAGCCTTGCTGGTCGATTTGAGATAATTCGCATGGGGCATTGGTCATTTTTGGAAATGCGGAACTCATTTGGCTTTGGCCTTGAGCAGTTTCTTGTATACGGAGGATATCCCGGTGGAGCGGACCTGATTGGCGATTTCAACCGTTGGCGGAGCTACATACTCGATTCATTGATTGAGACTTCTATTTCCAAGGATATTCTTATGATGACCAGAGTTGAGAAGCCAATACTGCTAAGAAATCTGTTTATGCTTGCTTGTGAATACCCCTGCAGGATACTGAGCTATACAAAGATGCTGGGTCAGCTGCAAGATACGGGAAACACAACAACTCTTGCTCACTATCTGGATCTGCTTCAGGGAGCTGGACTTATCGTCGGATTGAAAAAGTATTGCGGGAGTGTGGTTAGAAAAAGAGGATCAAGCCCAAAATTGCTACCGATGAATACCGCTTTGATCAGTGCAGTGCATGGAATTAACATGAGAACACTGAAAGAGAATCCACAAATTAGAGGCTGGTTTGTTGAGGCAGCAGTAGGAGCATATATCTATGGTGAAATCAATGGGAATCCGGAAGAAAAGCTGAGTTACTGGAATATCGGAGATAGTGAAGTTGATTTTGTTTATAGAAAAGGAAATGCTGTTACAGGCCTGGAGGTATTCTCCGGGCCACGGGGACACACCCACAGGGGTATGGAACAGTTCAGACGAAAGTTTCCTTCATCGACAACTCTTCTCATAGGAGGGGAGGGCCTACCTGTGGAGAAGGCGCTTTCATTGAATCCACCTGAATTGATTGAAGTATCGAATCCCATGTAAATGTTTGTGTTCCTGCCAGTTGTGTACCTGAACTGTTCAGATGAAGGATTAGTCCTTGTATGATGCTTACCAATGGCAGAGAACACTGAAGAGCTTCTTTCAGATTCAGATATATTATTCCGGAATCACATACCAATCAGAAAAGTTTATAGAGAACAGCAGGAGTTGTAATGGACAGATCTTTTCCAGACGGGTTCCTTTTTGGAGCTGCTACCGCATCGTATCAGGTAGAGGGTGGAGCAAAGCAGGACGGCAGAGGTCCTTCCATCTGGGATACCTTTTCCCATACACCGGGCAAAGTGAAGTTCGGGCACACAGGCGATGTGGCCTGCGACCAGTACAACCTTTACCGCAATGACATCGCTCTTATGAAGAATATGGGGCTTCAAGCTTACAGGTTCTCCATATCATGGTCCAGGGTCATGCCATCCGGCAGGGGAGCTGTTAATGCAAAGGGTCTGGATTACTACCGACGGTTGATAAACGGGTTGCTTGAAGCTGACATACAGCCCTGGGTTACGCTTTTTCACTGGGACCTGCCACAGGCTCTTGAGGATGATCTTGGTGGATGGAGATCCCGGGAAACATCCGGGTATTTCGGTGACTATTGCAGGTTGATTGCTTCAGAATTCGGTGATCTTGTGAAGAATTTCATGACCATAAATGAATTTGTCTGTTTTACCGACGCAGGGTACTGCTCACCGGGACAGGTTTTTGCCCCTGGAGTGACTCTGGACTACAAGGGTCGCAATCAAGTAAGGCATAATGCACTTCTGGCCCATGGGCTTGGTGTTCAAGCCATTAGAGATGCAGCACCTGATGCAAAAGTGGGGTTCGCTGAAAACCCTACTATCTGCGTTCCGGTCATTGCAACTGAAGAAAACATAATCGCTGCAAGAACCGCCTTCAGGGAAAAGAATGCACATTTCCTTACAACTGTCCTTGAAGGACAGTACCCTGACTTCTACCTTGAAGAACAGGGAGCTGATGCTCCTGACTTTACCGACGCCGATATGAAGATCATAGCTTCACCTGTGGATTTTGCAGGAATAAATCTTTATCTGGCTCGCCATGTGGTGGCTGACAGTGGATCGGGACGGGGTTACAGGATCCTTCAACATCCCGCATCTTATCCTCAAATGCATGCTCCATGGATAAAAGTATCACCAGAGATCACATACTGGGCACCTCGCTTTCTCTCCGAGATATGGGGAGTTAAAGCCATTTACCTTACAGAGAACGGATGTGCGTGTGATGATGTTGTTGATCAGTCCGGTGAGGTGAATGATACCGACAGGATCTTCTATCTGCGGAACCATCTGTACCAGGCACTGAGAGCTGCGGAAGAGGGGATACCCATTCTGGGTTACTTCTGTTGGAGCCTGCTTGACAACTTTGAATGGGCTGACGGATACACCTATCGATTCGGGATTGTACACGTCGATTTTGAGACCTTGAAAAGAACTCCAAAACTGAGTTCAGAGTATCTCCGTCAGGTTATCTCTGCAAACAGGGTATTGTAGCATTTATTCTTGAAGAGACCCGGGACCGCTTCAGTGATTCAGGATGATTATCTTTTTCCTGACTTCGAAATCAGCCCCCTCGATGCAAACTGTGTACATTCCTGCCGGAAGGGCCTGTACTGATTCCCGATTCAACTGCAGATTCGTGGTTCCGGACTGAAGGCTTTCTGTGTGGTGATTGATAACCATTCTTCCGTCAATTGAGTAAACCGTGATGTTCAGCCCCAGAGGGTCAGGTTCCGGAAGCTGGACTGCGATCTGAATTGAATTTGCAGGGGTGGGGATCACTACCTGTAGCTCTGTTCCTTCAACAAGCGTTTCTTCCACAGAGGCGATATTGTTTGCCTCGTCAGACTCCTGATATTCGTTGTATGGATCTACAACAACAGTCAGGTTGTCTGCCTGACTGGCTCTTGCTCCAACTGGAATCTCCACAGTGTATACACCATCCATCAAGACGGCTGCGGTAGTGCCCAGACATTCGCCGCCAGAGAAAACAGCCACTTCAAATGTTCTCTGCCCGCGGGACAATTCAGCTGATGTATACAGGTGTGCGTAATCTGTTCCTGCTGCTTGAAGTATCTGATTTGAACTGCCAGGGAAGACCTCACAATTCAGGGGCTCAAAGTTCGAAAAATCACAAGCTTCCCGGTCAGAGCCAATGACTGCAATTTCCACAGTAATTGAATGATCGTTCGAGTTGTTGAATTCCATAGTTGCCGGCAGGCCCCATATTGAAATATCCAGAGCGTCTCTGTGGGTGTTTGTGTTGTAGTAACCGCTGCGATGCGGGTTATCCTGGTACATGTGCCAGCCTTCAACCAGGTAACTGCCTTGCTGCCAGTTGTAAAGAGCAGCATAACCGGAGTAGTCGATGTAAAGAACTTCTGCAACGCCATTACCGTCCAGGTCACATATTGACGGGGCAGCCCAGGCTCCGTCCCGTGTTCCCGCAGGGAATCCGTCGATTATGGCTGTACTGGTATATGGATCAAAACCAGAGCATGATGATGAGAATCCACAGAAGACCGCCATATCAGTTGAACCCTGCAGGGTTGTTGCTCCAGAAACAGGTTGTGATCTGATCGATGAACCTCCTCCTGCAAGTATGGGGTTAAAGGGAATGGAGTTACTGTGAAAATCCACACTGCCGTCGGCAAGATCCCAGGCTCCAAGGTAACCTTCAGCATCATATTGGCCATCATTTAGAATGTAGAGAACTTCAAGTTCCGGATCTCCATCAACATTGCCTATGGAGGGGCCGGGCATGTTTCCATAAGAATCCAACCCGGCAAGCCAGTCTGTCTGCCACAGCACAGAAACAGATACCTCCGGATCTGACTGAATGTTTACCACCCATATCTTCTTGAAAGCACCACTCATTGCGTCTTCTTTTGCAACTCCAGCTACGTAGTACGAATCATTCTGTGACGCAGCAGCCACTGTGCCGAATATCCGGGCCAGCTTACCGGACGCATCAAGTTCGTGGAGGTTATGACTGGTGATTACAGCGTTACCATCAGGCTGGAAATCGACTACCATAAGAGCACTACCGGCACCGCCCGATCCCATAACAGTCAAAACCAGTTCCTGAAAACCATCCTGATCAAAATCCACCGCTGACGGAGAATTGTAGAAACCTCCAATGGCCATCACAGGGAAATTCGTGCTGAAGTCGACCCAGCTGTCACTTGAAGCATCATATCGCCATACATACAGATGTGGAGCTCCTCCATTGCTTCCTCTGGTACGAAGAGCGATCTCCAGAGAGTTTCCGGAATCCGCCTGCAATAGAACTGGAGTTCCTGCGATATTTGGTGAGGATGCTTCTTCATTTACACCTGTAGCAGCAATCTCAGTGGAACTCCAAAAGCCTCCGAACCGGTCGAAAAGCAGAACCGAAACCTGTTCCTGTTCCAGAACCTCGATCTTTCTCTGACAGGAAACTACAATCTCCAGCTGAGAGTCTCCATCCACATCACCCACAGCACATCCAAGAAATCTGTCATAGTCGTAGCCTGGCGGGGGATAGAGCTTTTCTATGGTTCCATCTCTCTCGATCAGGTAAACAACACCAAAAGAGGTGGCAACAACAATTTCATCAAATCCATCATTGTCAATGTCTGCAATTACCGCTCCACCGCCTGGTGAACCACTAAGGTACAGGGGCCAGCCCTGAACAAGGGAACATGTTGTGTTCGCTGAAAGTTGGACTGGTTCACTCTCTCTTCCAATATGATCAATAGCAGTAATACCAAATGTGTATTCTCTTCCCGGGATCAACCCGCCGACAGTAACTTGTTTTACTTGAACAGGCATGGGGTATACCCTGTAGTCTGCAACTCCGTCATCAACATAAATGTAGTATCCGACAGCACCCACAGTGCCAGAGTGATCCCATACCAGGCTTACAAAATCTTCACCTGTTTCGTAGGTATTAAGATTCTCAGGAGGTGTAACTTCAATATCCTGCAGCGCTGCAATTGCCTCTACACTTATATTTCTTGCTGTAAAACTACCACCGTCGCTGATCACGGTTATATCCATAAAGCATTTACGAAATTCCGGATCAAGCCAGTCGGACTTCGGTTCAAGAGGCAGTACAGTAAGACTGAGCTGACCTTCAAGCAAGACTGCGGTATTTGATTCAATCTGTTGGTTAGCTATAACATTAACCTGGAATGGCTCATCCGGTATCAGGTTGCTGATGGTGATATTGAGATTTTCTCCGCTACCCAGGCCGCAGTTTGCAAGCAGCAAATTGTAAAGATCTATCTCTGCAGTTCGACCGTTTGAATTATCGGCTGACGGATCCATAACTGTCAGTGCGTAGCTCTCTGAGTGAATGGTAAGAAACAGTGGTGAGTTCCACTGAAGAGGACCTGAGCTGCTGTTGTATGAAAAAACCAGGTTGAATTCTATTGTTGAATGCTCTGGTACATCAGGGTGGATGGTCAGGACAAAAGGATCTGTTGATTCCGCTGAATCTTCTGGATAGATGTCCGGGAACTCAGAGTGTGAATTCTGCACTGTATCAATGTACTGCTGGCCGGAGACAACGAAAAGCTCGACCGAGACCTCTGTTCCTGTTTCCGCGCCGCTGTTCGTTGCAGTAAGAACGATTTCCACTTCTTCTCCCGGGTTCGCGGTGCCGTCCCCGTGTGGATCCACCGAGGAACTACTTAGAGAGATGATCGGGATATTTGCAGGGAGAACATTCATGGTAACGCGACCCGGCAGATAGTCAACGGTTGTTGTCTCAGTTGAATTAACCCACCTTCGCCTCTTGGTGGCTGTAATAACCAGTTCACTACTTCCGTCAGCAATACACACATCTGTAAAAGTAGCCTGCCCTGAAGCATTTGTTTCCAACAGGGAAAAGATCTCGTCTTTTTTCCAGAGGCACACAGTGGCATCTTCTACCGGATTCATGCCATCTGTAACTGTCACCATAACATCCTCGGGTATTCCTTCCCGGAGTAAGATCGGAGGTACAGAGACAGAAAGACTGCCGGGGTCATCTCGCCAGACATACATCAGAGGAGAACCAAGAAGATTCAAGTGAATAAATGAAAGGACAGTAGCATTCTTTGATGATCTGTATGCCTCACCCAGAAAACTAAGAGGCCAGTGCAGAGACTGAATCTGATGAAACGATGCGATCCACCCGGTATTGAACAGCGCATCACAGAATGCATAAGCTGTAATTTTCTGTAAATGCAGACCGCCCCTTGCGTTTGCCATTACAGCAACAAGACCTGAATTCGGTGAAGTAAGCAAACCTGCCTCTGCAAAAGAGAAGGCACCGTCGAAGTGTCCTGTTTCACATCCCAGTGTCCACAACATGGAAGGCATGTTGATGTTGTTCATAGTAGAAAAATCGGAATCCCACATATACTGCCCGAGAGTACCGTTTCCAGCAGTCGCAAGTTTGTGTACCTCAGAGTGATCAGCATGAATAATAAGATTGTATCCCTGATCGAACTCATCAAGAGCATTGCTTCGGCAAAGATCTCCTCCTGGAAGAGAATGAGGAAAGTAAAGAGTAGACGGTGGATCCAGATGATCCGGAACAGCGGACGATTCAGTAAGTTGAGAAACCAGATCGATCATGTCATTGGCACCGAATCCTGCTGGATTGTTGGAACCGATCAAGAGAAGCTTTCTTGCAAAATTATCTGGAAATACCTCCGGTTGCTCATAACACCTGATCTTGTCAAAAAAAAGATCAAAATCATCTGCTGTGTTCACCGGCCATCTACCGAGACAAAGATCGATGTACCCCACCGACGGATCTACTCGCCAATTAGTACCATCGTAAGACCAGTTGCCATCGATATCAGAGTAATAATCATCTACAGGAAGCATGTAAGACGGAAAGGGCCCCGGAGTATATCTCCAGCCATTGCACTGCCTTACAGGCACAACTCCATCATCTCCACCCAGAAGAATTGCCTGTATTCCCCATTCCCTGTGAGCATCTCTTATGAAATTGCGCATTCTCTCCGGTGTGTCACAGCCACTGTAAAACTGGTCAATCCATTCCACGGTTCGAACTACAGTAACAATTCCCTGCTGAGTTCTGTAATCAGCAAACTGCTGAAAGCTGTCTGCGAGTTCTTCGTTAGTAATGATTACCATATCAACTCCATCACCTTCCGATGATGGAGCCTGTGTAATTCTCAGGGCAGAGCTCCTGTTTGTAAAGGAAGTTCTTGGCGGCTGCCCATAGAGCCCCACATTCTGAGGATTGGAAACAAGGCCAAGAATTCCCCTGCTTCTCAGGGACGAGCTCCACCGGGTCTCCCTGTTGGGACTGATCTGTTCATATTCTGATGGGCCTGTAATAAGATCCAGAGTGATCGAGGTAAGAATGTAAACCGTGCTGTCTGCCGGGATGTACTTAACTGGCGAACCGGTAAGAGAAACGACTGAATAGCCCATGGAAGAGCCTTGTCTTGCTATTTCAACAGGTTGCCGGGGAAATGGCAGAGTGGAACTGTAAATGTCTGAAGCCGGCAATGTGAATACCGCATCAGACATAAGAGCGGATTGAAAGGGGTAGAGGTAGTATTTCCCGGGGAGCAGAACCCATTCAGCCTCTGCAATATGTATAGAGTCTAACTGGGTACCGGGTGGCAGCAGAAAATCAGAAGAAACGGCAGGAACAGATGGAGAGCCAGCGTTGCTTTCAAAACCCTGAAGTCTGTTAAAACCGGAAATAGAGATAATATGATACTCTGTCCCCTGATGAAACACAGTATCTACAGTAACAGCTTCCAGATCTGCAGAGCAGCGGAATTCAATGTCTGCCCAGCCATAGCAGATAAACACCGGCATAAAAACAATCAGAAAAACAAACTTCGACAAAATTCCTCCTGTACCGATTCCTGCAGATTCGTGTTTCATTAACAGTTCAAGTAATATCATTGCTTTTTCTCTTTAAGGATAGTCTCGAATGAGAATTGCGGGAAGGTGAGAATGCAAATTGCTTCAGTAGATTCTATATATTATTGGGTAGGTATTCCATAAATATGCCTATACTCAAGATACAGGCAACCGTGCTTTATTATTCACAGAGGCATCGTTGTTTCATCCAATAATGAAGAAGGGAAAGCAAATGGGGAAGAGCGAAGCAGAAAACCGGAAGAATCAGTTCTCTTTGCACCGACTGGAGAGCCTTACCGATGGAATATACGCCATTGCCATGACCATTCTGGTGCTAAGCCTTCCAATGCCGCAAATTGCTGGAGTAAGTACAGATAGTGATGTTATCAGCCATTTCTCCGATATAGCAGAGCTTTTTGGAACCTACGCCCTGAGTTTTCTCTTGCTGGGAAATTTCTGGATAATACAGTTGAAAATTTTCAAGTACATCAAGGCCAGCTCAATACCACACTTATGGGCAAACCTTGCTGGTCTTCTTGTTGTGTGTCTAATACCTTTCTCATCATCTCTTATGGGTTATCACAACCATACATTCTCAGCAAATCTCTTTTTCCACATAAATATTTTTCTTATATCCGCCTTTTTTGTAGTTCAGTGTAAAGTTCTTCTTCTGAATCCGGAAACCATTGCTGACCAGTTTGATGAATCTGCCATACGAAGAGTTATTCTTATTAATATGCTACTTCCTCTGGTCTCTTTACTGGGCATTGGTATAGCATTTGTTTCACCTGAATGGAGTACTGCGGTATACCTTGCGGTGCCTTTTCTGACCATTCGTCTTAAAACAAAGATCCACAATGCATCAAAGGACCGATTGATTGATCTGTAGGAAATTATATTTTCCGGCCGCTGTCCAGTAGTTTGTCAGAAAAAGTTCGAGTTGGCGAAAGGGGTTGATAGACCCGCCAGGGGGTCCATCAACCCTGAAGAACTATTTGAATATGTAATTGGAAGTCCAGTCAGGTCTTGCAGGAGGCTCTGTTGAAAGAATCTCACGCCAGGCTTCGTCTGTAAGTCGATCGTTCATTGGTTGATTAAATTGATAGTAGCTCAGGACCGGTCCAATAGCAGCCTCTACAACTCCATCAGCTCTTCTGTAGATCACCACACAGTTGTCCAGGTTGCCTGAAGCAACTTCCAGAACGCTTGAACTGTTCTGATCTGTGTGTACATCTGCTATGAGAGTGGTTTCAAGACCTTCAGTAGTTGTTGCACCCCAAGCTATAGTATCATCAAGATAGCCTGCAAAACCCTTAAGGAAATCCGAATCTCTTACTGTGAGCATTTCACCTGCAAGCTCTCTTTCGGCAATTGACTGCAGGGTTTCAAGCAGAGACTCGGCATTGTTGAATCGGTTGGAAAGGTTGTCATCGGAAATATCGTAATACTCAAGGGCTGTCCGGGCCATCTGGAGAGTAGCTCTGAGCTCGGCATAAACCTCTGGAACAGGCTCTACAAAACCGGCAGACGGCACCGGCTCATCCATATTTGGACAACAGCCAGCCATTGCTGTATAGCTCTGTTTTGCATAAAGAATTGTATCGTGCCTGAGCATGGCCCATGATGCAAGAAATGTTGACAGGGTACAGCGGTCCCATGCATCTGTCTGCATGAAAGACGGGTAGCCTTCTCCGCGAGAGGCAGACAATAGCCTTAAAGAATGAAGCCAGCACATGTATAGTGTTGCATGCCAGTCTTCTTCACTGTAATCGTCTACCATTTCCTGCATGTTCTCAAGTGTATCCTCGTAACGACCGAAACTGGTAGTGCCATCTTCCTCTATGATGAGAAGAGCAGCTTCACATCTGAATGAAGCAGCTACATCTAGACCCGATGGCATAAACCTCTGCTGTCCCTGGGGGTTTGCGGTTATGTTAGGGAAAACAAACTTTCCCAGCATCTCACTGTCCGGGGTGTATCTCTGCCCGAAGAAGCGGAAACCTGTAGTTTTAGACAGTAGTGTCTGCAGTGCAGCAGGGTCAAACTCGCCGGAAGCGTCGGGCATTACAACAGAGGCTCCTGTGCCGCTGTAAATTGCAGGGCCTGCAAAGTTATCTGCCACAAATAACTTAAAATCCTGATAAAAGTCCTGCTGATACAACAATTCAGAATTGAAAGATTCTCCTGAGACACTTTCTGCTGCTGTCTGGTACTGGGAAGCGGAAAGGTCATCAGCGAAACCGGCAAAGAAAGCAGTGATCTCATAAATTCTCTGCCATTTGTACTTCAGTGGAGCTCCATCTGATTCAATGGTGTTCAGGTCAGAAACAATAAGAAGAGCAGCTTGTGTCATTTCCTCGGCAGTTTCCTCTGAAACCAGGAATTGTTCGTCGGGGCCGTACGGATCACCTCCTGTTAGAAGGAAAGTGATCCTGCCCATGTACATCATGGCCATGAAATAATTTTCCAGCTCTGAGCTGGCTGTGTAGTGGCCTCTGGGTACATACTGGGAATAATCTTCCTTGTAGCCGAATACAGGGCTGTGATCAAATCCGCCATGAGCTTTCATCAGTTCAATTTCCCGATTCACCTGTTCGGCAATAGAACTGTGTGGCGAAAATTCCTCATCCAGAAACATAAGAGGAACAGCAAAGAAAGCTGCGTTAAGTTCATTGTTCCGCCTTAAATTGCTGTGGTACAGTTCCCGGCAGATAAGAAGCAGATCAGGTGACAGATCATCAGTTTCAACCTGTTGAAGAATCTGATCAAAGAAAATGTGCAGCATGTGCAGCGGAATACCGCTGGATACGAAAACAGGTTGATCTCTATCCTCAAGCCTTTCGAATGCCCGGACTGGATTGTCTGTGGGTCTTTGCATTGGAAGTACGACAAATCCGTTCTCAGCAATCTGCTCTGGAGGATCAAACTGTCCTGCAAGAAACAGAACCGGCAGAAGGTTGATAACATCGTCGGTTACCACAGGTAAACTGAGTTCCTCCATTCCCGGATTGGAAGAGTATTCTACAGGTATGTAAAATCTTGAAAAGGACTCTTCCATGACTTCCTCCACGGGGAATGATAGATCCTCCATCGGAGCTTCTGCTGCACAACTGGCGGAGAGCAGAACGCACTGTAGAATGAGAATAAGCCTGTTCATTTTGTTCCTTCCTGTTCGTGTCAATTTTGCAAACTAACAAAAATGATACACCTCCGCCAGTGATGTATTCCCCTTTTGCTCAAAAAGGTGTATTTTGCAGTACCGAAAAGTATGTACATGTAAACTGACGGAGGAATTCATGCTGGAAAAACTACTTGCTGAGATACGAGAATTCAATGACGAAAGAGACTGGGCAATATTTCACTCGCCCAAGAATCTGGCCACATCTGTTCTTATTGAAGCTGCCGAGCTTGCAGAGATATTCCAGTGGCTTACCGAAGAGGAAAGCCTGACTCTGGAAGACAAGGCAATGGTCAATGCTGAAGAAGAAATTGCAGATGTATTTATCTACCTGTTAAATCTTGCGGACAAACTTGGAATTGATCCTGTTGAAGCCTCACACAAGAAAATACTTAAGAATGCGAAGAAATATCCGATCAGCAGCTCTCGCGGGAATCGGCTGAAATACACAGAATTCGAAGATAATATTTGACAGGTTACCACTGGAAGACGGCGAGGATTATTGAGATAACAAAAAGACCCTGAACAAGCGGGGTCTTTTTGTTAGACATTATCTTAGAAAGTAGCCTTTATGGAAGCCCATGTCGCTCTGTTTAACGATGAGGTATTCAAATCTATATTGTATATCTCCCAGTTTCTGAATCACGGATCACAACAATTTCAGGGGACGCTTTGTTGTGCGGTAAGTAATTTCAAAGTATTATATTTGTTGCGGTGATGAGGCTCCGTAAAATAGAAACCGAAAAGAGGGGAAGAAGAAATGAAAAGTATACTTGTTTTGGCACTGCTTCTTGCAGCGTCTACATTGGCCTTTGCAGATATTACAGAGACCTATGGCTGGGAGGGGTCACAGACAATTCTTGGAAACTACGGCGATATTATCTGTACAATTGATACAGACCCGGTTCATGGTGGCACACAGTCTTTGAAGCTTGTTGATGATGCAGAATCCGGTACGCCACAGGCTTATGTGGGCTGGGTTGTAGGTCTTTCTGACGGTGATGTTGTAACAGCCTCATTCTGGAGATACGACACTACACCTGCAGATGCTCCTTCCTGCAGAATCTGGGGTGGCTGGAACGATGACCCCACCGACATCTACAATTATGGTGGAAGTGCCAGCGGACAATCCGACTACGGTCCAGGCACAGGATGGGATCTCGCAGAATACACATGGACAGTAGAGGGTGGTCACACCGGTCTTGTTATTCAGGTAAGAACCTATTCAGAAGCCGGGGACACTGTATGGGTTGATGACATGACAATTACTGCTCCCGATGGTGCAGAGATCCGCACCCCTGATTATTCTATGGCTCTTTCACATGATACATGGGCTGCTATAAAGGCAACATTCTAAAAAAAGATCGATGCGCACCGGGGCTTGGTATACAAGCCCCGGTTTTTTTGTGCATCAGCACACTTAAGGGCCTCTTACGATAATCCCATTTCAAGGCACTACTTTTATCTTTCATAGGGTAGCTTACTCGGCTGTTTCAAAATGGACAGAAAATAAGTGCTTCCGAAATCGAGAAAAACACCTCTTTAGAAAAGTCAGTAACATTTACATTTACAGTAATTTATAGAAAACTGGGAACATTATTTCTATAGATGACTACATATAGCAGAATGGGGATGTTTTCTCCATCTTTGCAGTGTGTATATACCTTTGATTCACTTTTATGAAAGGTTGTGTGGCGGTATGAAGTTCTTTGTGGGTTGTATATCATTTTTACTGGTGTTGACTACGCTGCCAGTCTACGCTGATTCAATGGATTCTTACGTTCTTTACACAACGGGCACCGATGACAGGCCCGATCTGGAATGGGAAGAGCATAACCTGGGTAACCTCTGGAGTTCATTCCTGAACAATGGAACTTTTGGAGCTCCCGATGGAAACTCTGCATCAATGGACTGGCCCGGAGGCTCCGACAGCCATTACTTGTGGATGGGTAGTTTGTGGAGTTCCTGTGCCGGTGAAGTAACAAGCAGCTACCCTGACAGCATGGGTAAATGGGCAAGTTGTTCTGATTACGGAGACTGGGAACTCAGTCCCAGTGATGGTTATCCCATGGAAAAGCTTGTTCCGGGACCTGTTGCGGATGAGCAGACCCAGTACGGATACGATGACTGGTATCTTGCAGAAAACCCGGATCCATACGGAATGGGCATCTGGCAGGAAAACTACAGCTGGGCTGCTTCCGGCTACAATAACTTCATTGTGAACAAGCTTGTGATCACCCACCATAATGAGTTCGGCAGCGGGGCACCTCTTGATGGCTTTGTCGCTGCGGTCAGAGGCGACTGCGATGTTGCCACTGCTGATACTGTGGAAACGCACCTTGATGATCTTGTGTACTACGACGGGCTTGCTATCTGGGCAAACGGAAATTATTCCTTTGAATATGTCTTTGACGGTGGTGTGAATGCCAGTGATCAGGATGCTTATACCTATCAGCAGAACCCCGATAACCCTCTTCCATCATCAGACCCGGAGAATATCTATTACCACTATAACTACCTGGGAGCTGACGGTATTCCTGATAACGACGTGGATCAGAACGGCGTAAGCGACCACTTCACTATTCTGGCAAAGGTTACAGGTGGTGATACCACATATGTAACAGATCCTCTTTCCGGTGTTGAACTTTTCTCGGGCGGAATGCCTTACTTCAACTACAGTCATACAGTGGGGGATACCACATACCTGGTTGTACCCAGGAACCTTTCCTACATGTGGGATTCTGATAATGTCGGTTCAACCGAGGATGATTCCGGTGAACCGGAGCTTTCAACCCCCTGCAACGGCTTCATTGGCTGGAGACTTCTTGATTTTTATATTCTGAAGGCCGATCAGACCATAGAAAGACCTGCTGATGTATGGGGTGTTCCAATACCTCTGAGCCACACATGGTGGAACTGGGAGGGTGATCCCGGTATTGACAGCGAGAAATATGACTACATGTGGGGTCTTAACCCGGACAACAGTGGCTCGTTCAGCGGCCCTGCTTACCTTGGCGACTGGGTTGGCAACCCCAATACCCCCGAGGCAATGAATCCTGTAAACCCGGGACCTTTCCCGATTGTGCATGATTCCCCTCTGAGTCTAAGCTATCCTGTATTTGATTATCGTTTCCTTATAAGCATGGCACCTGTCGAACTGGAAGAGGGAGATTCACTGTTCGTTATCGGAGGATGGGTTACCGGTCTGGGGCTTGACGGTCTAAGAATGAATGCAGACCTGATGCTGGACGCATATTACAGAGATTCAGTCTGGGGACAGGGGCTTGGAATTGTTGATGGTGTGGCTACTGGAACTGTTTCTTTAAGAATATCTCCTAATCCATGCTCTGGAGGCATGCTTTCTGCACAGTTCAATCTTGGTTCACCTTGTACAGCATCGCTGAATGTTTACGATGTTACAGGGCGTCTTGTTCAGAACAACAGCCTGGGAGAACTAGGTACCGGAATGAACGCTGTGAACATTGACGGCTCTGCTCTAAGCAGTGGAATGTACTTTGCATTGCTTAAAACAGACATGGGAACCTCAAGGGGAAGATTTGTAATACTCAAGTAGTCATTTTTTCCATTGTTCAGAATGGCAGGTTCACTGGGGATCTGCCATTTTCATATCCTTTCGCTTTTCTCAATTATTCCATATAGTCTGTTCTTCTACTGGTGTTGGGAATCTGGAGGAAAGGAGCACTATGTCAGATTTTGAAATATACCCCGGTGAGAGAGTTTTCGCAGATACCAAAAAATACACACTTCAGGGGAACAAGGTAAAATTTCCCGTGCGTTGCAGATGTGTAATAACCGATCAGAGATTTGTCTATTTTGATATGGGCAAAATGACCCCTTTCCATTTTCAATTTGGGTTTCTGCTCCGTCTACTGATAAAAGGGAAAGCTGTGTCTTTCCCGCTTCACACCATTAAATTGTCAAGAGGCAAATATGCAAAAAACAAAAGAACTGTCTCTGTGAAAGATGATGATGGCAGAGAGATACTGCTGGATAACTTCGACAAGACCATTCAGTGGTTTCAGGGTGTACTGCAGCAGAACGGTATGAGCTTGAATCAAACCGGGGAAGAAGAATGGCGAATTACAGGTTGAACAGAACAGGCAGGGTCTGTGACCAGAGAACCATTTCCTGTTATCTATAAACAATATTTCCTGTTTAACGAACTGGAGTTTCTTTGTTACGAATTCTTGCAATTCTGATTCCAATTGCTTTCAGCATCTGTTATGCAGATGTACTGTTCGCCGATGATTTCAGCCATGGTGACGATAATGGCTGGACGCATGTGGGTGCAGCGTCATACAGGGTGATCAGCAGCGAGTACTTTGTTTATTCACAAGGCAGCAGAGGACATGGCACAACTCTTAACGGAGACAATTCCGGAGTAATGAGCACTGCTGATTACTCAATTCTCTGCAGCATTCTTGTCGAGTGCGGTGCTGAAGCTGGAGTTCTTGCAAGATATACCTATCAGGATCAATGGCACTACAGAATTGTTTTAAAGCCCGCTCTTTCAAGAATTCTTCTTGAAAGAAAGAAAGATTCCGGGCCGACAATAACACTGGATCAATATGACTTTGACTCTTCCTTTGGTAGTCGCTACTGGATTCGCCTTCAGGTATGCGGAGATACTGTACAGGGTAGAATATGGGAAGGATCTTTGAATGATGAACCTGACATCTGGCATCTGGATGCGGTTGATGCAGTTCAATCCCAGGCGGGGTCTTTCGGACTGTTTGCCGGTGGCTTCGGTAA
>JAOZLN010000014.1:8182-16990 GCA_029934845.1 Candidatus Sabulitectum sp. | reverse complement strand
GGCTCGGTTGCTCTCGGGACGCCCTCAGTTGCAGGCTCGGTTGCTTTCGGGACGCCCCCGGGTATAGGCCATGATGCTTTCTTACTGAGCTGTTTTGTACAGGTGGATGTCTGTCTGTGGGAATGGTATTGGAATTCCCTCATCATCCAGTCTCAGTTTGATGTTCTCGTTCAGGGAGAAGAAAACATCCCAGTAGTCAGCAGTATTCACCCATGGTCTGACCACCAGGTTTACAGAACTGTCTGCCATTTCCACCACTCCCACGAATGGAGCAGGATCTTTCAGTACCCTCGTTTCCTTTGTTATCTCGTCCATGAGTATTTTTCGAACTACTCTAAGGTCACTGTCGTAGGAAACTCCCACTGTAAGATCGATCCTGCGAATTTTCTCGGCAGTGTAGTTAATTATTGAGCCACCGATCAGCTTGGAATTGGGTATGATTATTTTCTTGTTGTCTACTGTTTTAAGAGTTGTGGCAAGAAGACTTATCAGTTCTACCACACCGGCATCGCCACCGGCCTCAATGTAATCCCCGATCTTGAAAGGTCTTGTTACCATGAGGATAACTCCGGCGGAAAGATTGGAAAGCGATCCCTGAAGAGCCAGGCCTATGGCCAGAGCAGAAGCACCCAGTATGGCAACGATAGATGAGGTTTGAACACCCAGCTGCCCCAGAGCTGCAACAACGATGAAAGCCATCAAAGATACATATGCGATAGAACAGGAAAAGTTGACAATAGTGGCATCAACATTCTTTTTAAGCAGAGCCTTTCTAACCGTCTTTCGGATCGCGACAGCTACCCACCGGCCGATTAGAACAATTGCCAGGGCAGTGAGTATTTTTAACCCGTAGATCGACAGCATACCCGGTAGTGAGTCAAGAAATTCTTTCATTCGTTCCTCCTCCATTTTAGAATTGCAAAGGAAGTATAGCAATTAGTCCAGGATTGAGTAATCCGTATAGACTATTGCAGTTGATGTTACTTCAGTGTTGCAGGATCGGTTGACAAACGCCAGAGTTGGCTAGTCTTGAAAAAAATACAGATTATGGTATTCTATGCAGCACAGTACAGATTTAAGTCACACCATTCCGGAAGGTAAGAAAATGGAAGTCAAGCCTCTGAAGCCCTCCCAGCTGAAATGGACATGTCCAACAGATTTATTTGAATTCACCAACAGCAGTGAACTATCTCCATCAAAAGAGATAGTCGGGCAGGACAGGGCTGTCCGGGCGGTAAAGCTTGGTCTTGAAATACCCAGCAGTGGATACAATATGTTTGTTACCGGTGTTTCCGGAAGTGGTCGTGAAACAACGGTCAAGCACATTCTCGATCGTATTGATACAACCACAGACAAACTGACGGATCTGTGTTATGTCTATAATTTTGAGGATTCAACCAGACCAAGAGCCCTTGTTTTTCCTGCCGGCGAGGGAAAACAGTTCAAGGAAGGGCTGGAGCTGTGCGTGGAGCTTCTGCGGAAAAACATACCTGTTGTTCTTAGAAGTGAAAGTACGGCGTCTGAAAAGGGCGTTCTGCTTGAAAGCTTTTCTGAGCAGAAAAAAGAGCAGATGGACAAGGCAGAGAAGGCTGCGGTGGAAGCAGGTTTTGCCATGGTCAGCATACCTGCAGGTCAGGGGCAGAGCAGACCGGATGTACTTCCTGTGATCGACGGAAAACCTCATACCTACGAGCAGCTGCAGCAACTGGCTGCCGAGGAAAAGGTCACTAAGGAGAAATTAGCTGAATACAGAAGCCTTCACACTGACCTGTTCAAACTGCTTACTGCTTCAATAAGGCATGTTCAAAGTATAGAGATCAAGGCTCAGGTAGAGGTGGAAAGACTTTACCGAAGAATACTTAAGCCCACTGTTACTGGAATTCTCGACCGCCTTTCCGGCATAGGAGGCAAGGAGTCTGCAGAGTTTGTGGAAAATATTTCTGAGACTATTCTTACTAATATCGATGTGTTCTCTTCCAGTGCAGAAGAAGCTGATCCCTATGTGATATTCGAAGTAAATCTGATCGTTGATAATTCTGATAGAAAAAAACGCCCTGTGGTTGTTGAGCAGTTCCCGGATGTCGTAAGGCTTTTCGGAAACATAGACAGGATAGTGATAGACAACAAACCTTACAGCGATCACACCATGATCCGTGCAGGTTCTTTCCTAAGGGCAAACGGTGGATATCTTATCATCAATGCTATGGATGTTGTTCGTCAACAGGGGCTGTGGCAGAATTTGATTCAGACGGTACGCAACAGAACTGTTATCACCAGACCCAACGAGATCACAAGAGCCTTCATGCCCACTGAACTGCAGCCCGAGCCAATTGATGTAGATGTTAAAGTTATTCTGATAGGCCCCAGCTGGCTCTACTCCAGCCTTGCATCTCAAGACCCTGATTTTGGATATCTGTTCAGGATCAGAGCTGATTTTGATGACAGAATGAACATAAATGAAAAGAATGTTCAGGATTTTGCCGGAGTGATAGCCTACATCTGCCAGTCTGAATCGGTTCTTCCACTGGATATTAACGCTATGGCCTCTATTGCAGAACAGGCAGTAAGACTTACCGGGCGTCAGGACAAGATCTCACTGAAATTCAACATGGTTGCTGATTATGTAAGGCAGGCATCTTACTGGGCCGGGCAGGATGGACGGGATGTAGTTACGGCTGAAGATGTGTCAAAGGCTATCAGCGAAAAGCATTACAGGCTGAGCCTGGGTGAGGACTACGCAACAAAGAGAATCCTGGAGAATCAGGTAATGGTTGACACTGAAGGGGCAGCGATTGGGCAGCTTAACGGGCTTGCTGTTTATTCAGGAGCTGATCATTCCTTCGGACTTCCCAGCAGAATCACAGCTACCGTCAGCCCTGGCGTGGAGGGAATTGTTAATGTTGAGCGTGAATCAGAACTGTCCGGAAGAATACACACAAAGGGTGTTTATGTTATTACAGGTTTCTTCCGTGAGCATTTCGCCCTCGATTACCCGCTTTGTCTTTCTGCAGGAATAGTTTTTGAGCAGAGTTACGGCGGTGTTGACGGTGACAGTGCCAGTTCCACCGAGTTGTACGCTCTTCTAAGTGCATTGTCCGGTGTTCCTCTTCGTCAGGATCTTGCAGTTACCGGCTCTGTTAACCAGCACGGCAGAATTCAGCCAATCGGAGGGGTCAACTACAAGATTGAAGGGCATTTCAAGGTCTGCCAGCAGCGCGGACTGACCGGTACACAGGGAGTGATCATTCCCAATTCAAACGTTATTCACCTTCAGCTGAATAATGATGTGGTTGAAGCCGTAAGAAAAAAGCAGTTTCATATTTACCCTGTTTCCACAATAGAGGAAGGCATTTCCCTGCTTACCGGTATAGAAGCAGGTGAGAAGAATTCTCACGGAACGTTTCCTGCAGATACAATTCTGGGAATGGCGGACGCAAGGCTTAGACAGATGGCCGAAACAGTTCGGGACTTTGGAGGCGGGCACTGAAAAAGGTAATTTCTTTCAGCTGGGGAGAGCTTGAAGCCGGGGGCTCCAACCTTGGGGATACGGTAATATTCAAAGCCCAGTTCAGTGCGCTTAGTAAAATCGGAGCAGCAGTGGGAGTTCTTACAGCAGAACCTGAGCTTACACAACAGAGGTATCCCGGTGTCAAATGTTTTGATGTTTCCGGCGGCAGGCTGAAAGCGATTATTGCAGGTATAAAATGGAGCGACATTGTGGTTGTTGGTGGTGGAGAACTTGTTCAGGATGTTTCTTCCCTGTTTTACAGCCCCTACAATCTGCTGCCGCTTTTCCTTGCCGCTATTTTTCGAAAAAAGGCATTTGCATGGGCTATTGGCATTGGTCAGGGCAGGGAGCTTGCCCCCTTAACTCCTCTTCTAACGAAGTTTGCTTTGAAGGCATGCAGTGGAATCACTGTTCGTGACAGGGGTTCTTTCAATGTATTGTACAAACTTGGTTTTCGTGAGCCTGAGATGATTCTGACGGCAGATTGCGCTCTTACCTTATCGGATATGGTTAATAAGCAGGGAAAATCAAATATTCTTGGAGCGGCACCAAGGGATGTTTCAAACAGATCCAGAAAAATTCTTCCACTTGAGCTTCGCAGGAAAATGAAGAATTATGAAGAGCCGGATCCTCTTCCTGCTGCTGATGCATGGGCAGACCTTCTAGACAAGCATGTAGACAGGCACTCCTCAGAGATCATTCTCTTTCCATTTCATACAGGTTCTCTTTCCAACGACGATCATGAGTTCTGTGATCTGGTCATGAGCAGAATGATTCATTCGTCCAGGGTTAAGCTTGCTGATCCATCTCAGCCTGATGAATTTGTCAGGCTCATATCCAGGTGCCGGGTTCTTGTTACCACCCCGCTTCACGGAGCGATAATGTCGGTTGCTTCAGGAACCATTCCTGTGTCTGTTTCATATGCCAGCAAATGCACAAGGTTTATGGAGCAGGCTGAGCTTCAGGAGTATGCTCCAGCAGGCGAAGCTGGTATTCCAGGCAAAGCTGCTGTTGCTGCTGTTGAGAAAGCCTGGGTTAATTCAGAAAGCATTTCAGCGCGTATCGCTCCGGTAAGGGTTCAGCTGGTTCAACGGGCTGAAAAGACTGCTGAATACTTCAGAAAGCTTTTCAGGATATGATTCCCGGCATTCATGTTTCCACAGCAGGTGGTATACACAAAGCACCATTGAAGCTGAAGGAACTTGGGCTGACCACCGGGCAGATATTCACTGCCAATCAGAGAAGATGGAAGAACCATGAGTTCTCACCGGAAGGCATCGCAAAATTCAGAGAGGCATCCCAGGGTCTCATTATTGTTTCCCATGCCTCATACCTCATAAATTTTGCGTCAGCCAACCCTGAGGTTGTAGAAAAATCACATATCGCCCTTGTTGAAGAACTTGAGCGTTGCGCAGCCCTTGGCATTCCATATCTGGTTATGCACCCGGGAGCTCATCAGAAGGCTGGTCTTGAAAATGGAATTGAAATGATTGCTTCTTCTCTTAAACAGCTTCTTCCCACGGTGAAAGACGGCCCCATGCTTCTGCTTGAGAATACAGCAGGTGCCGGTACCACAATTGGGTGTAAACTTGAAGAACTTTCTGCCATCCGTCAGAGTTCAGAAGTTTCTCAATTAGTAGGTTACTGCATTGATACAGCCCATGCCCACGGAGCTGGATACAGGATCTCTGAGGTGAAAGATGTTTCTACCTTCATAGATGATCTTGGGGATATTCTGGGGTACGACAACATAAGAGCATTTCACCTCAACGATTCAAAAGTGGAATGTGACAGTCGGCGTGACAGGCACGAACATTTTGGTATTGGTAAGATAGGGCTTGACGGTCTTCGCTATCTTTTTCAGGATTCTGTGTTCGCCGGAACACCGGGAATAGCAGAAACTCCTGGCACTGATGATGAAAGAGCTGAAGATATTGGTAAGCTGCTGTAAATAAAATGAAAGGAAATTTGATGAAGAAACTTGCAATGATTGGTTTTCTGCTTCTAGCTTTCGCTTGCGGAGAACAGGCTGAAGAGGCGACTGCATCCGGTACTGAGAGTGATATTGAGATCCGTGAGATCCCACAGGATATTGCTACCAATCCGGAGGCTTTGCTTCTTGCTGCAACAGATGCAGTTCTTGGTGTTGATGCTGCTTCGTACAGTGTCAGCCTTGAAGGATTTTTTGTTGACGGAGATACTACAAACATTGCCGTGGTTGGTGAGGTTGTTCTTCAAAAGGGAATTACTATCGACGAGGCTTCCGTTTATGTGGACTATACACTGACCATTGGCGAGGAAGTTGTTTCCGGTACAGTGGCAGCAGATGGAGTTAATGCTTATTACATCGATCCTGTTTCCGAGGTATTCAACTTCGGTATCATTTCCGAGGGAGCCTCCCGTTTGATCCAGAATGCCCCTCAGGGTACTATTAT
The DNA here is from genome assembly GCA_029934845.1 of Candidatus Sabulitectum sp. Lineage (GTDB taxonomy): Bacteria > Fermentibacterota > Fermentibacteria > Fermentibacterales > JCC-6 > Sabulitectum. The sequence continues at coordinate 11,047 of JAOZLN010000014.1, read as the reverse complement.
GGTTGAGTACCTTATTCCAACCGAACCTTACGGAGCAGAGCTTAATGCAGCGGGATATGAGCTGCTTGACCAGGAGATAGTAGAAGATCACCTCTGTCATGTGGTTGAAGTTCAGATGCCTCCCTACACGTCCACCTGGTGGATCGATGCGGAGACCTACCTTCCAAGGGCGAATAAAATGTCAGTCTGGAGTCCGGACGGGTCTGGAATGGAGTATACAGTTACTCTTGCAAATCTTGATACTGATGCGCAGCCGGATCCTTCGAGTTTTCAGCTTCAGCTTCCTGATGGCTATACCGAGAAGGAATATGTTGGTGCAGTTTCCGTCGGAGCCATTGCTCCTTTATGGACTCTTGAAACACCGGATGGTGGAAGTATTGCTCTTGAGGATCTCCGGGGAAAAGTTGTTATTATGGATTTCTGGGCTACATGGTGCGGACCATGTCGACAGGTTATGCCATATTTGCAGGAGCTGCACGAGTCTTACGGTGAAGAACTTGTGGTTATAGGAGTGAACACCTGGGAGCAGGAAGACCCTGCTGCTTTCATGGTTGAGAACGGCTACACATATTCTGTTGTTATTAACGGTGATGCTGTTGCTCAGGAATACTTCGTAGAGGGGATTCCTACATTTTATGTGATTGCTCCGGACGGAACAGTAGCTTTCCATGCAGTAGGGTCAGACCCGGCAAACGAGGAAGCTCTTGTTGAAATACTTGGAACTCTTTTAGGTCACTAGGATATTCTTTCATCATGGAGGCTGAGTTTTGTTGACTCAGCCTTCATGATTTGCACCCCTGAGAGGAAACTGTATGAAAATAGTTCTTCTGTTCTTTTTGATTCTGGCAACTGTTGTTTCCGCCTCGCCGGAAGAGGATATGAACTTGATCATTGATGCTGTGTACCGTGCAGATGGTGAGGTGGTATACCGGAGTTTATCAAACGAGAACCAGGATGCCCTTTCAATGGTAATTGCAATGTTGAGCTTTGCTCCAGATCAGGTTGCCCAGCAGCTTCGTCAGCAGCTGGAGGTTCAAATCAGTCCCTCTGAGGTTGCCAGTCTCAGTGCACAGGAACTGGTCACAGTCATAATAGATTCTCCATTCTTCAGAAGAGAACTTCCATATTCCAGGGACATGATCACATGTGAAAGCCATACCATGCTTGGGGACACCGCACTGGTTTACCTGTCAGTATCAGATGGGGACTCTCTTTACGGATATCCCATGATGCTTCAGGAAGGCTCCTGGCGAATAGCGGGCAACTTTTTCTAGTGAAATCACTGATTCTCATTTTTACTTCAGGTTATTCAATGATGAAGAACAGGGGACAGTTGGATTGCTGAAGGGCACTTTCGTTCACGGTGAATGGGAATGGACGCTCCATTACACCTGGCAACCGGAGCTTGTACAACGGGTCGCCTGTTACATTCAGGTCTGTAACCAAACTTAAGTGTTCAACTCTGGGCAGACCGTCTTCTTATAACATGGATAGACAGACAGAACTATGAATACCATGAAGGGCTTGCTGCTCTTTACCTTCAGTACGATCTGAACAGTGGAGAAGCAGAAGAGGTTCTGATGGACTGAGGTCTTTTACCTCTCCATGTTCCTATTCTTTTCTAACTGTTTATTTTCTTAAATATGCTTTCAGCTGCTTTAACTATCTGATTGTGAACAGGATAGAAAGACTGATACGGTTGTGCCAAATTGAAGAAATTCACAAGTTGTTCCAGGGCGGGTAGAATATAAGGACAGGAACATTTCTTGTAAGCCGAATACAGTATGTGAAGCTGCGAAAAAGGGTTCGCACCGGTTGGTGCGAACCCTTTGCGTACAAAGTGTTTACCGGATAAGAGTCATTCTTGAAACTTTTGTTCCATTGCTGGTTATGGCTCTTACGAAATACATTCCATTGCCGATGTGTTCAGGAACTGTCCAGTTGAACATGTGAGAACCGGAAGCAATATCTCCTGTATGAATGGTTGAAACCGTTCTACCGGAAACATCAAATACTGCAACATCTGCTGTACCGGAAACGGGCAGGTAGAGAGAGAAGGAAGCCTGTGAATTTACGGGGTTCGGAGAAATTGATGAAAGAATCGTTTCAAAACCCTGTACAGCAAGGTTTGTATTTGTTTCCGTGCCAACTGCCTGTGCTGCAAGAGCTGCTTGATAAACATCAACACGGCCGGCACCATAGTAGTTGTCTTTGCCTGTGGCACCAAGGTCAAGTGATGTAACTTCAAGTATGGAATCTACCTGTGCAGGGGAAAGATACGGGTTAACATCCAGAAGCAAAGCCATGCAGCCGGCCAGATGAGGTGTTGCCATGGATGTTCCACTCATTGTTGTATAACCGGCAGGGTTGCTGTAGCTGCAGCTTATAATGTCTGAACCGGGCCCGCAAATGTCGGGGTCGATAAGACCGATCTCCGGTGATGTATCTGCGTAGTCGTTCCATGGAGCGTCGAACTTCCATGTAGAGTAACCAAGGCTTGAAAAAGACGAAAGAACATCACTGCTGGTGGTAGAACCAACAGTAACTGTGGCGGACAATCCACCTGTAGTTGTCTGGTCAGGGTGGAGCCATGGTGGTGGGCAGTCTCCAGGTGTGCGGATATCTCCGTAAGTGCCTGGGTTGCCACTTTCGTTTCCCGCAGCGATTGAATGAATAACACCGGCTGCAAGAATGCTTTCTTCAGCTTCTCTCCAGGTCTGGCGTACAGGGTTCTGGCCTTGTGGCCAGCCAAGTGAAGTGGAAATTACATGTGCGCCATTTGTTACACTGAATTCAAAGGCATCCCATACATCTTGTTCATCGCCGAAAGTGACTCCAACTCGAATTGCCATAATCGTTGCTTGT
>JAOZLN010000014.1:0-8172 GCA_029934845.1 Candidatus Sabulitectum sp. | reverse complement strand
ACCACAAGAGGTTCCGGCATTACCGTTACTTCCAACAGAACCTGCACAATGTGTACCGTGACCGTATACATCCATAGGGTCTCCGTCGTTATCGTCAAAATCCCAGCCATAGTGGTAGCCGGCAGCAGTATCGTGCCACATCTGATTGTGCAGATCAATGTGGTTGTAGTTAACGCCTGTATCAACGATACTTACAATGATTCCTTGTCCTTCGTAGCCCATTGCCCACACATCCGGAGCGTTGATCTTGTCTACACCCCAGGCATTAGCAAGATCCAGCTCTTCCCTGGTTGTCTCACGGATTTCAACAGGCTCGATGAGAATGTGGGGAAACGTCTTTATAGCGACCCATTCCACGTCATCTCTGGCAGCAATAGTACGAATAACTTCGGGTGTAGCAGCACAACCCACTACGCTTGCAATCCAGTTAGTGCGTATTCCCTCTACAGAACCTTCCGGGAAACGGTCAAGTTCGGCAAGAATGGGTCTCTGTGCGTTTTCAGCAAAATCCTGAAGAACGGATACAGCAAACTCGCGCCTGGAAACTGGATCCATTCCATTGGCAACCGAGTTGATATAATCCAGATCGACCAGACCTGCCGGCTTAATAAGAACATGAATAAGCTGATCCGACGAAGCGGTGGACAGCTCTTCCTGTAGCAGGCCGGTTATCGTACCTGCAGATAGAACACCTGTGATCAAAACAACAAGAACAGCAAAACTGCGCATTCTTCTCCCTTTCGTTATGAGCCAGACCTTAACCGGTTATCTGAACAGTCATTTCCGGACTCTTGTAAAATACTGAAAAGAATATTGTTCATAATGATGCATTTGCCAATGACTTAACAACTTTTCTATATAGAAAAGGAAAATTTGCTTTATACGGGGAAAACAACTCCTTGTGAGAGGGGAATGTCATTGCCGTAGTTTACGGTAACAGTCTGGCGTCTTGCGTAATACTTCCAGGCATCACTGCCGCTCTCGCGACCTCCGCCGGTCTCTTTTTCTCCTCCGAAGGCTCCACCGATCTCTGCTCCTGCCGTTGAAGTGTTCACATTTACTATACCGCAGTCGGATCCGGCATGAGAGATGAAATACTCTGTTTCTCTTATGTCAGTGGAGAATATTGCAGATGAGAGTCCCTGGGGAACTGCATTATGGATCTGTACAGCTTCTTCAAGAGTTTCGTATTTCATTATGAACAGTATGGGAGCAAATGTTTCCTTTAGAACGATACCTTCCTGCCTGTTCATTTCTATTATTGCAGGAGAAACGAAGCAGCCATTCATTTCCATAACCTGTCCGCCATGGATCAGACGCCCACCCTGGTTTACAGACTGCCTGATGGTGGCGGTGTAATCGTCAACGGCGTTTTTGTCAACAAGGGGTCCTACTATTACCGATGGATCAAGAGGGTTGCCAATGTTGACTCTGCTGTAAACATCTTTCAGTTTTGCAGAAAAATCGTCATATATGCTGCTGTGCACAAGAACTCTTCTTGTAGAAGTACATCGCTGCCCCGCTGTGGCCATGGCCCCGAATGCTACACCCTTAACAGCCAGATCGATATCTGCCTCTGCTGTTACTACAGCACAGTTGTTTCCCCCGAGCTCCAGGATCGATTTACCAAACCTCGCAGCAGTCTGTTTCGCAACAGATAGCCCCACGGCAGTTGAACCTGTAAAAGAGATAAGAGGAACTCTTTTGTCGTTTACAAGAAGATCACCAACAGTTCTGCCACTGCCGCAGGTTAGAAAGAATATTGGAGGAAGACCGTTTCTCTCAACAACCCTGTTGGCAATCCGTGAAACTGCCACGGCGGTAAGAAGGGCACTGCTGGATGGTTTCCAAACGGTAACATTACCAACTACAGCAGCAATCAGGGCATTCCAGGCCCATACTGCTGCCGGAAAGTTGAAAGATGTAATAACGCCGATAATCCCAAGAGGGTGCCACTGTTCCATAAGTCTGTGTTCCGGTCTTTCACTTGCAATGGTCAAGCCATACAGCTGCCTGGAAAGCCCCATTGCGAAGCTTGCAATGTCAATCGCTTCCTGAATTTCTCCAGCCCCTTCAGATACGGTCTTGCCTATCTCCAGGGTTACCAGCATTCCCAGAAGTTCCTTGTTCTTCAGCAGCTCGGCACCGATCTCACCAACGATCTCACCTCTTCTGGGAGCAGGCAGGGCAGACCATTCTTTGAAAGCCTTTTCTGCTGCTGTTATAACATTCTCATAATCCTTGTCTTTCCCCTGGGTCACCGAACCAAGAGCCTGACCATCAATGGGGCAGATGGATTCAATTGCTTTTCTGCCTTCTGCTGCCATCCACTCTCCGCTGTATACACCAGAGTTGATCTGCTGCAGATCAAGGCCGTTCATTACCAGTTTCTTTGCCTCATTTACATTCATTGTTCACTCTTTCCGCGGATATGTTTAATTTTCATAACGATGTGCATATATAATCATTTTGCGTTTTTGTATGCTACTTTCCAGGATTGTTATGTTCACTGCAACACCTTATGAATTGAGCAATCTTGAAAAATGCCAGGGCTTCCGGAATGATAGATATGACCACCGGCTCAGTCCGGGGGAAGCTTATGCTTCTGGCGTGGCCTGTAATGATTTCCCATCTGCTTCAGACTTTCTACAATCTCGCTGATGCATTCTGGCTGGGTAAACTTGGCAGACAGGCTTTGACCGCGCCCACCATCACCATGCATGTTTTCTTTATTGCGTTTGCGCTGGCCATGGGGCTTGGTGCTGCAGGCACTACACTGGTAAGTCAGTTCAAGGGGGCGGGTGAAGAAAGAAAAGCTTCTCTGGTAGGAGGTCAGCTTCTGCTGCTGCTCACCGGGATTGGTCTTGTTTTCGGTATTACTGGTTATTTTTTCACTTCGCAGATACTCAACCTTCTTCAGACACCGGCGGATTCCTGGCAGATGACTTATGACTACATGCGCTGGATCTTCGCAGGATTTCCCCTTCTGTTTGTTTTCTTTGTCTATCAGGGAATCAGTACCGGTCTAGGTGATACAGTAGGCCCCATGCAGGTTAATCTTATTGCTGTTGTTGTTAATGTAATTCTTGATCCTCTGCTTATTTTCGGCCCTGGACCCTTTCCGGAAATGGGAGTTGTGGGCGCCGCAGTTGCCACAGTCTTCAGTCGGGCACTTGCCTCTTTCATTGGTATGCACAGACTGTTCAAGGGTGCTAACGGCATGAGGATACTTCCTGCAGATATCAAGCCGGACAGATCTATGATTCGAAAAATAATGAAGATAGGGCTTCCTGTTTCTCTTGGGCAGCTTGGTACCAGTCTCGGTTTCACTTTCATGATCGGCATAGTTAATTCATTTGGCAGTGCAGTTACCGCTGCTTTTGGTGTAGGTAACAGAATAATCCATATGGCTTTCGTTCCTGCAATGGGTTTAAGTCAGGCAAACGCCACTGCAGTTGGCCAGAACCTTGGTGCTGGAAATGTAGAGCGGGCAGAGAAGTCTTCAAATACTGCTCTTCTTCTTATTGGATTGATATTGCTTCCAATTGCCCTTGGGATGTTTTTCTTTGGTGCTGATATATCCAGGGCGTTTGTGGATGACCCGGAGGTAATTGAGCTGGGTCGGGTGATGTTTCGTATAACAACCCCTTCGGTTTATGTGTTCGGATTTCTAATGGTTCTTCTTGGTAGCTTCCAGGGCTCTGGCTATACACTGCCTGTAATGGTTCTTAACATGTCCAGACTCTGGATTCTCAGAATTCCCGGCGCCTACCTGCTGGCATACTCACTTGGAATGGGTCCTCTGGGAATCTGGTGGTCTATGTTCGTATCGAATACAGTAGTTACTGTTGCCGGATGGCTCTGGTTCAGAAAAGGAACCTGGAAAACAAAAGCAGCACATCTTGTACTTGACACAAAAGATGTAGAATCCATCGCATCTGTAACTGACCTGGATTAGGCTCTGTCAGACAATAGCCTGTACCGCACCCAAAACCCCCAGCAGCGAGAGAGCAACAAGAGCCATCTTTCTAAATACTGAGCTGTCCACCTTCTTTGCCAAAAGAATGCCTATAGTTCCGCCAAGAGCTGCCGCAGGCAGAAAGATTGCAGCCTGTACCAGGTTCTCTGCTGAAGTTACCCCCATGCCAACAAAAGAGGGAATTGCAATAAGCGTAAGAGCAAGAAAAAAGGCAGACAGGTTAGCTCTAAAAGAACCTTTTTCAGTTTCTGTTGCCGAGAGATAGATAACCGCCGGTGGTCCACTGAAAGTGGTAAGGCCATTGAATATTCCTGAGAGAGCTCCAGTAAGCGCCATTCCCAGGGTTGTTCTTTCCAAATGAGGAGCCCACTTTGAGAGAGAAAGAATGGAAACCGAAGTAACGCTGATACCAATAATTACTCTTACGGCGGTATCAGATAAAGAACTTAACATCCAGGCCCCTGCGGGAGTGAAAACCATGCCAGCAAGAGCAAGTGGCAGAAATCCTCGAAGCCTGAGATTGCGCCAGGAAGTGGATAATACCATGATATTAAGAGCAAGGCTTGAAACAGCTATTACAGGAACAGCCCATCCTGCAGGAGCGAACATGCATATCAGTGGTAACGCAAGTAAGGAATATCCGAATCCGGTAAATCCCTGAAGAATGCCCGCGCAGCAGACAATGAGCAATGTTGGATAGAGCAATCTGGTCCCTTCGTGAATTGACAGGGGAATATAGTAACCTCGCTAACTGTCTGTTTGGTATGTTAGGCTCTAATGCAGTTGTTTCAATCGCTTATGAAAGGTGCCCGTAATGCAGTGGTGGATAGACAAACCGAAACTTATTGGTTCTCACAACCCCAGGCAGTCTGAGCTGAAGATAGATAACCTTACCACCATAATCTCATTGATAGATCCAGCAGAACAGCGGCTGAAATACAACCCCGCAATACCTGGGGTCAAATGGGTGGAAATAGCGGTGAGAGACTATGATGCCCCTGCACTGGAGAAACTCATGAGGTTTGTAAAACTGGTGGAAGAAGCAGAAGGTACAGTTCTTGTTCATTGCCAGGGCGGTAATGGCAGAACCGGTACATTCGGGGCGGCCTGGCTGATGCGTGAGGGTGGTATTTCCGCAACTACGGCAATAGAAAGACTCCGGGAGACAAACCCCATGGCTGTTGAAACTGACGAACAGAAGATTGTATTGATAAGATTCGAGAAGAAACTCAGGGATTCCTTTAAACAGTCCCTTTAAGGAATCTGATTCGAAGTTCCTGTTCAAATTTCTCAATTGAATATCTCAACATTGTTCTTGGCATCTTTTTGTAATGTACTCTGAGGAAATCCACTTCGATCTGATGATTCCTTTTCCCGACTTCACGAAGCATCCAGCCAACTGCCTTGTGAATAAGATCTTCTTTGTCAGCAAGGAGCAATTCTGAGATACTCAATGTTTCTTCAAAGGCGTCTTTCCTTATGAAGTACCGGGTGGAGATGATGGCGATTCTGCGTTTCCAGAGAGAATTGGCCGCAGCAAAATCGTAAAGCGGTTTTCTGCTCTTATTCCAAAGGTAGGCACCAGCAATGTACGGTGCTGAAGAATCCACCAGATCCCAGCTGTTCACACGGTGTGAATTGCCCATGTACAGTTTGTATATGCTGCTCTTTTCTTTTGAAGAACCCATCTTGAAAGCCTCTACCATTGAAATAAGGGAAAAGAGTCGAACCTCATGCCATTCTGAAAACAGCATTTCTTCCAATGAAGAGAGCTCGATACCCTTGAACTCTCTAACAAGTTTCCTTATCTGCGGAACCCTTACTCCAAGAAAAAGATCCCCTTCACCGTACTCACCTGGGCCTGTTCTAAAAAACCTCTGACTGTGTTCAGCTCGAACAGGGTCTGCAGATTCCTGCAGCAGCAGAACTATCCTATGGCTGTCTTTCATTTTTCACCTCTGCTGCGATTTATCAGGCAGTGATCTTGTTTTGTCAACAGTGTTCTTCAGGGCAGGGGTTCAGACGTGGTCCGCTGGTTTGTCATGTGCAGCGTCAGGTAGTGTTTTCTACTCTGGTTGACTTTTGTAAACCATCAAGTATCTTACGGGTTGCATTTTGGTGACTGTATCACGAAGGTGGGTTTTGTGATGCAAATACTGGCAATGTAGTACTAAAATATGGTAGCAACGATTTCCAGACAGAGGGAACTCTGGTCGGTCGGGTGAAACAAACAAAGCTCTTGAGAGAGTTAATTGTTATGACTTCCTGTTTCAGGGGGTTGCTGAAGGGAGAAGGGTATAGTCATGGCAAAACCTCCGGATATTGGTAAACTTAAAGCGGACAAGAACGAAAGAAAACTTATCAGGGCTCTTGGATACAAAGCTGATCCCGCCATGCGGGCTAATGCTGCAAATGCCATAGGAGTGGTGGGAAGTATTTCGGCATTGGAACCGCTCTGCTCTCTCTTTGAAAATGATGATGAGTTGATTGAGGTACGCGTGGAAGCAGTTAACGCAGCGGGAAAGATCAGTGCATGGATAATGAAATCCCACCAGCAGACAAACTCTGATTCCGTAAAAAACTCTGAAGCTCGCAGGACTGCTGAAGAGGACAACATTGTGTTCGAAACCAGAACCAGGCTGAGAAAGATCATGAAGGACGGTCCTGAAGAACTTCGTCTTGCTGCTGCTCAGGCCTGCATGAACCTGCCGCTCTCAGAGGATTCAGCTGTCACAAAAGCCTTCAAGAGCGGTGTTGACGAAAAAGCCGAAGGCAGTATTGACACCGGCTCAGACCCGGAAACTGATCTGGTTGTTGAAAAAGAGAAAGCAACAGATTCGGAGCATCATGTTAAGGATTCTGCTGCCAAACCTGAATTGCATCAGGAGCCGGAAACGGAACAACTTAAGGATTCTGCAGCCAAACCTGAATCGCTCAGGGAACTGAAAACAGAACAACATATACAGAGCAAGCCAATAGAAGTGAAGAGGGAGATAAAAATGCAAAATGCTGACCTGGATAAACCCGTAGAAATAGCACCCAATACCTACTGGGTGGGTAGAAGAGATGATACTCTTCTTGAACGAAATATCTACCTGCGTATTTTCAAAAATGGTGACAAAACGATTAATCTGCTTATTGATCCCGGGCCACCGGAAGACCTTACGCCTCTGGTAAAGAAACTCTCTTCTCTTATCGGCGGAATAAGAAATCTGAATATTATGTTTCTTAACCATCAGGACCCGGATGTTTCCTATAATTCAGGTCATCTGCAGAAGCTGAACCCTAATTGTGTCGTACTCTGCTCTGAAGATTCCTGGAGGCTTGCAAAGTTTTACGGTCTTGATCCTAAGAAGTACAAGGCTGTAGAGAGTTTTAAAGATATGTCCGTAGTTTTGAGCACAGGCCATAAAATTAGATTTGTACCAACACCGTATTGCCACTTCCGCGGTGCAGTTATGCTGTATGATGAAGAAACCGGTGTTCTCTTCTCCGGTGATTTCCTTGGTGGTCTTTCGTTTAAGCCAGACCTGTATGCCACTGAAGATTCCTGGGAAGGGGTAGCAACCTTTCACCAGATCTACATGCCCAGTCAGGCTGCTTTGAAACATGCTGTGAGTAATATCAGGGAACTGGAAAAAGCACCCGGTATCATAGCTCCTCAGCACGGCAGCATCTTAACCGGTGGTCTGGTGAATAGTTTTCTTGGAAAGGTAGAAAATCTTGAGGTCGGGCTGGATCTTTTCCTGAAGGATCACGACAAAAAGAACTACATTTCAGCACTGAATGAATTGCTGGCAGAATTCAGTCAGATCGTTGACTCAACTATTATTCCCAAAGCGTTGAATGCATTCCGTGCTGACGGTTCATTTCCAAATGCGATCACAGTTGGGAAGAATGGCGTAACAGATATTAAAGTTGATGCTCAGTATGCCATCGAGATATTCCTGAGGGAGCTTAGAAATATGACCCCTGCTGATGCGCTGGATCTTGTTGATATCAGCATAGTACGAGTTCTTACAATGTGGAAGATCCCTCTGCCGGAATTCATGCTGATGAAATCGAATAACGAGGACAGTTTTTTCGAGGCTTAGCAGAATAATCACTGCGGAACCGATTCGCTTCTGAGGATCGTTGTCATCTTGTAATACTACCGACCTCCGGCCCGGCCGGAGGTCGGTGTTGTTTATAAT
>JAOZLN010000182.1 GCA_029934845.1 Candidatus Sabulitectum sp. | reverse complement strand
ACCTTGGCGACCCGAACGAGACTCGAACTCGTAACTTCCGGCGTGACAGGCCGGTGCTCTAACCAATTGAACTACCGGGCCACTCAAGGAGTGCAAATATCTCATTTTTTTCAGCTTTGTCAAGTCCCTTGAAAGAAAGAGCATTGGTAGCATTCTGATAGTCGTGTGGATTCCAATGCTCTTGTTGACATGCAGCCAACAGTGTATAGTTTCACGAAACGGCTGATGTTTTTTCAGAAAGGAACTCCAATGAGATACTCAATGTTTTTTCTTCTGTGCATTGCTTCTTTGATGTTTGCCACAACGGTTGAGGTTGGATCTGCTGTATTTGCAAGCAATAAGCCATTCTGCGCCAATTGAACAAGTTCACTTCGCTATCAGTTGATAGTGCAGAGTGTAGAATTCTCCACGCCTATGACAATAAGATCAATAACCTTTGATGCCGTGGCAGGAACCGGGGAGGAAACTACTTTCTACGAGTTTTCTGTGGATATGGGGTATTGTTCCAATAGTGAACTGGGTACTGTATACGAAGCGAACTATATCAGCGGATCAAAAACCAGAGTGTTTGAAACCACCACAAACTTTACCCTTGCGGCGTCTTCGCCAACCATATATTTTGACACACCCTTTCTTTGCAATCCTGCAGAAGGCAATCTGATAATTGATATCATCTGGCCGGATGGAGAAGGGGAATTTTACTCGTACAACTTTGCTACTGCGGGAGTTTCCTCAATTTCAGGAACATATGACTCTCCAGAGGGAGATGCCTTCACCGACATGTCGCATTTGTTTCTCAGCGATGTTCTTTCATTTGATCAGTTGACTTTTGCTGGCATCAAGGCCTCCTTTTGGTAGTGTAATTATCGTCCTCTTCGAACTTTATTTACGCTTTTGTGTATAACGCAGGAGGCTGATGGGAGATGCTGTTTGAATTTTCTTCAGGACTACCGAAACTGTAAAAAAAACCTTATAGTTTCATGAAATGGAGAGGGATTGTCCCTGCGTGGTGATCCAGTTGTTTTTGAAAGGATTGGAATCATGAGAAAAGCAATGTTTATCGTTCTGGTTGCAGTGCCAGTACTGCTTGCTGCAAGTGTAGAAATAGGATCCTCACAGTTCTCGAGCACTAAACCCTTCTGCGGTGATTGAACAGTGACACTTCGCTATCAGGTGATAGCACAGTCAACTGAATTCTCTTCACCTATGATCATTAATTCACTCACTTTCTTTTTAGCTCCCGGAGCAGTGAGGGATGAGGTAACTTTCGATGAATACTATGTTCATCTGGGTTACTGTGCATCTAACGAACTCAGTGCCACTTATAACGATAATTATGTGAATGGCTGGAGGTATCCTGTTATAGAAAGAACAAGCCCAATTACTTTCTATGAGACGGACCCTACAATTTACTTTGACACTCCATTTTTCTACGACCCCGCCAACGGCAACCTTATTTTCGAGATTGCCTGGCCGGATGGCCATGATGAAATATACACGTACACTTCAATTTCCTCTTCTAACACCTGTGTGTACGGCGACTATTATCTGTCATCGGGAGATCAGTATACTGAGCTGCCCCATGTGCTTATAAATGGTGATATGGCCCTGGCCAATATGACGTTTGCCGGCATAAAGGCTTCATTCCAGTAAACTAAAACCACTCGCAGGGAGGGCAGTGAAACAACTTGTAATTCTTCTTATTGTGGCATCTGCCCTTTATGCGCAGTGTCCCCTCGGCTTTACTCCGGATGAGGCATGCACTGCAGATGCCCCTTCCTGTGTTTTGTATTCCGACGAAAACGGCGATTCCCTTTGTGATAATGCAGGGCCACAGGAACAGCCTTCTGCAGATGAGTCGGAGGAAGTAATTGACCCTGAGCCCGAGCCAGAATCCGACCCCGGCCCTGAGCTTGAATCAGAGCCAGAGATCGTGGAGGAAGAGCCCGCTTCCGATCTGTTCTGCCCGCTGAACTTCAGCCCACCTGATGCCTGTCCCCAGGAAAATGCCAGATGTACATTCTACACAGACTCCGATGGCGACGGTTTGTGCGACAACCCCGGACCTCAGACTGTTTTTGCACCTGAGGAAACCGAGCAGGTTGAACAGGAGTATACCGAGCCGCCCATGAATATTGACGACCCGGAAGAAACAATTCCAGCTGTTGTTGCTGAAGAAGGTGTGCCTTCTGATTCTCTCGATACAGACACGGTTTCAATTGCTTGTCCATTGGGCTTTTCTGTTGAGGAAGCATGTGAAACGGATGATCCTCTCTGTACTCTCTTTACCGATTACGATCTTAATGGTGTGTGTGATAACGGAATTGTCGTTGCAGCAGATACTGTTGCCTCAGAGGAAACAGCTACACAAACTGCTTACAGAGGAAACCGTTGTCCTCTTGGATACAATACCAGCCAGGCATGTGATGTTGATAATCCCGACTGCACCTTCTACATAGATGCAGACGGAAATGATCTGTGTGACAATCCCAGCCCCGGCTCAGGCCAGGGCCAGGTCTGTTCCGAGGCCGATGGTGGAGCAGGGCAGGAACGAGACATAGTTATAGGCTGTCCCCTGGCGCTTCCTCCTGCTGCTGCCTGTCCGGATTCTCTTGCTCTTTGTCCACACTGGTATGGTGTTTCGTCACACACTTCCTGTTCCAACCCGGCTGGCGGTTCACGAAGAACAAGCATAGTACTTCTTACTCTGGGAGTTCTTCTTCCCGTTTCAACATGGTTGTCCCGCAAATTTTATGGAAGAAGGCTGAAAGACAGGCTAAGAAGAAATTCAGCTCACCATATAATAAGAGGCGTATCGCTTATGATCCTGGGCTTCGGTGTTCAGGGCTGCTTCTGTCCTCTGGGAACATTTCAGTATGCTTTTGCCTCAGGTGGGCTGGCCTTTCTGGGCTTAAGCGGTATTCTGATCTTTTTGCTGCCACTTTTGTTCAGTGCATTTTTTGGAAGGGTGTTCTGCGGGTGGGTGTGCCCATTCGGGGCATTGCAGGAATTCCTCTACCGCATTCATGTTCCAGGCAGATTTTCACTGCCGGGCAAGGTTCACAGCAAGCTTAGATATCTCAGTACAGTAATTCTTTTTGCCCTGATCTCTGTAATTCTGCTTAACCGGTTTGATGTAATTTCTCTTGGGTGGCCTGCTCCGTTTTGTGCAATAGATCCATTCCATACGATCTTCACACTGTTTCTTTCCGGTAGTTTGATAGTGGCAGGATCAACGATTGTTCTTTCTATATTCATCAGAAGATTCTTCTGTAAATATCTTTGTTTCTACGGTGCCGTACAGGCGCTTCTTGCTAAACTGACACTTTGGAACAGAATAAAGGGAATCAGAAGAGAGCAGCCTGAATCGGATTCAGACGAAGAATTCGACAAATAGCGAAAAGGGGAGTTTTGCCTCCCCCTTTCGCAACGGTGGCATCAGATCTTTATCAATCTAACTGTAGTTTGCTCATATCCGCGAATCATCGCTATATAGACACCAGCAGGAACCGTACCTCCGGCAGAATTAATACCGTTCCAGATTACGGTCTGAACCGTATCCCCTGAAAGAACATCAATGGAGGTGACAAGTCTTCCTGCAACATCGAATATTTCCAGCGAGGAGTTTTCGGTTCCCGGAAGCATATATGTGAAAGTAAGAGAAGAACTGAAAGGGTTTACAGACAAAGAGAGTTGCGGATCGATAAAAACCTCTGATTCGCCCAACTCTTCTGTGGATGTGGGTACGCCCATAAATATTTCGTCTACATACCATCCTTCTCTGGATCCATAGTCATCTGAACCAAAAACAAATCTGATCTGGCCAGGCCCTGCAAGAGAGTCTGGTAATGCTATACTGTACTGAGTCCATGGAGAGGTTCCACTAAAAACCTCAGTACCGTCTGCAAAAGGTCCCGTAGAACCCGATACAATCTGATGTGTATAGTCAGAAGGCAAGTCAATCCAGTTACCGCATCGCTGATACTGAAGAATAGCTCCATCCAGGGCCAGGGATGAAGTCTGGGTTTGTGCATCGATCCACATCCAGAAATTTATCTGACCGCTAAGAGGCAGATTGATGTACGGAGACAACAGGCAACCGAAATGGTGGTTCGAATAGTCTCCTGAACCGGAATGTCCGCATTTGAAACTGTACTGACCACCTGTGGAGCAGTTTCTTTCAGAAGAGACATGCCAGTCATTAGACCATCCTGCTGAAACTGCCTCCCATGTCCAGTCTTCAGCCCCGGCCTCAACATCACATTCAACACCATTCCCAACAGGTAGAGAAAACTCATCTGACTGTTGATAGCCACCATCTGCCATAAGAGTAAGCCTCATGTCGTAGGTTTCGTCTTCGGGCGTGTTTGCTGGGGCAAAAACAGTGAAATCTGCAGAACCATACTGTGATTCTCCGGGATCGATTGTTCCGTAGGTTACATAATTGTCGATCACAACCAGCTCAGAATTTAAAGACTGGAGAATACCAAAGGCATTCACCAGCGGTTCACTACTGCTGTTTGTCAACTGAATTCCAAGATCGATGGTTTCTCCCGGCTCAAGGGCAAAGTTCCCGTCTCCAAGACTCTGATCATCGGTTATCAGCCAGGTGATGGCAGAATTTCCTGTTTCGTAATTATTTACCTCTATCCAGTCCCAGAAGGCGTTTGACTCATCACCCATGTGGAAGCCGAAAGTACCAGCATGAGGATTGGGATCGATTGCATCCAGCATCCAACTGTCACCAGTTGAAGGAACAACAATAGCAAGTGAAACATTCTGATTGTTACAAGTAAGTGTTAGCTCATATGTTACCCCAGATGGGAAGTCAGCATAGATGGAATTGAATATTGTAGATTGAACTCCGTTCTCCACCAGTCTTATTCTTGCCACATCATCATCAGGGGAGACGTAGGCATAAATTCCAGAATCGTCATCATCTAATCTGGCACTGATACCAAAAACATGAATTCCGCCAGCACTTATGGTAATCGCTCCATTTTGAATAAAAGAGGCATTAATCGGTGTAAGGAAAGTTGGAGAGGAGCCGGTGTTCCCATGAACCATGCCTCCGGATACAGACCAGTTTCCCGGAACACAACGTGGCTCCCAGTCGCTTATATCATTATCTTCGAAATCATCATAAAATGAAAACCCGTGGGCACTGGGAGGAAGAACAGCCAGGACCGCTAAGTAAAATATAGACTTGAATAACACAATAATACACCCACCTTTCTTAAACTAATAGGCAGAATAAAGCCTCGCTTGTCAAGGGTAGTACTTCGCTCGTCTTCATATTTTGATAAATGATAGGAAACTGGCGATTTGCGTATATCCTGGAATCTTTCTGGTTTCTTTCCTGAATGGTATATTAACACAGAAGAATTAAAAGGAGAGGATGAATCATGGCTGATTCAAGAATAGAAGGAGAAAAAGGGCGTAGTGCTTTTCAGGAAGTGTTTGGAAACATGCCGTTACCGGAGAGCATTTCATCAAGCACACTGAATTATGAAGATTATTGGAAAGAACGAGAAGAAAAGCAGATAGTAACTGAGCCTGCAAAACGAAGAGCAAGAGGAGTTCTACCTTTCCTTGAGAAGGGA
>JAOZLN010000181.1 GCA_029934845.1 Candidatus Sabulitectum sp. | reverse complement strand
ACCTTCATCCAGACCACGCCCGAGTTCATTCTCGGGAGAACCAATAACAAAACTATACCTGCTGGAATCCCCACAAAGTTCATTCCCCCTGGTAAGGTGAAAACTGCCTGAGCTGAAGCAGTGTATGCAAAAATAATTAGAACAAGAGCTACTGTGGCAAACTGAAATCCAGCCATTTCCCATCCTCAGTGGCAGCAGGTGGGTTTTTATACTTCATGGATTTCTTTTCATGTCGCCCTCATCACCCCCAGTTCAGAATCCAATCTTTCAGCAAGGTAAACCTTCAGCAATGATTGATACGGAATATCCTTCTTGTTAGCCAGAAGCTTTAACTCCTCAATCATGGACTCTGGTAATCTGAGGGAAATTGTTTTTGTTGAAGGTTTAAGTTTAGAGAGGGTTACTCGCTCCGCACTCTTCCAGTCCAGATAGTCTGCTGAATCGTGGGTCTGCCAGAACTGTCGTTCTTCTTCTTCAGTTTTAAACCTGGGTATTTCTTTTTTCATTTTCGAAACCTTCGTTCTTCTGTTTGTGTCATGTCCCTTGCCGATATGATCCTGATCAGCCGGCTTCTGATAACGAAGACAACAAAAAGCATTCTGTTCACATCGGTCTTTGTCTGCTTATCTTCGGGTAAACCGAACCTCTGCAGTATTCCCGGGTTATCGGGGTATAGCATGGAGGAATTTATGATCAGAACTGATATGGGATCGGAAAGAAAACTTGTAGCCGCTGCCAAGGCCGGCGATTTGACTGCTTTCAATGAGATTGCAAAACGGTGCAGGGCTGGAATACTCATTGAACTCACAGGGCTCACAGGCAACAGTCACGATGCAGAGGATGTGATTCAAGAGGCTTTTCTAAGAAGCTTTCTTAAACTCTCGACCCTGAAAGAACCGTACAATTTTGGCGGATGGGTAAGGCTGATAGCCAGGAACATCGCCCGTAACAGATTGCGCCGCGAACCAAAATTTGTGCAGTTAAGAGAAGATTCAGTTCAGAGTCCAGTATTAAGTAACGCTGATGTATCCTTGAAAACAGAGCTGGCGCTACTGGCTCTTTCCCGGTTATCTTCAAAACTGCGGGAAACCTCCCGTCTGACCTATCTCTCCAGCTATTCTCAAAAACAGGTTGCCACACGGCTGGGTATCCCGCTTGGTACGGTAAAGCGTCGTCTGTGGGAAAGCAGAGCTAAAATGAAGAAAGAGGTTATGAGCATGTCAAGAACAGGAATAACTCCAGAACCGGTGAATACAATACCAGTTATCAAAGTTATGGAGCTCTCGAAGGAAACAATGACAGTGGAGACAACCGGACCGGGGCTCTACTTCGGCACCACACTGAAAGTTGGCCACCAGGAAACCTGCCGATTCTTTGACTATCCCGGCGGGGTTCTTACCCAGACAGCACATTGTCAGGTTGTGCGAAAAACACAGATACACCGGAGAGAATGTTTTGAGGTTCTGATAGAGCACTCGGATTGCGAACCACATATCCCCAATGTGCTTCAATACTTTGCTGGAACTTCAGATGGCTTTGACTGGGTTATGACTGTAACAGCAGACGAAGCTTACCCTCAAACACGATTCTTCAAGGAAGGTGAAGAGCTGTTTCCATCCACCTATTCCAGTGGAGAGTGTGATGAGTATTCTGCCCGTGTTGTAAACCTGACAATTGGAGACATCAACTACGGCAAGTGTCTTGCTGTATTCTGGAGCTGGCAGAACGGTACACCTGCAGAAAGTTTCTTCACTGCAGCCGGAAAACAGGTATTGCACCGCAGGTATGCCGGACAGAACGCGCCGGAATCACAGAATTACAGGTACGAGAACCTGCCGGAGGAAAGCAGAAAGGTGTTCAAGGGAACAGAATACCGCCTCTGGTACGATACTGTGCTTATTGAGTCAAAATGATTTTTTGGTTATCACCGGTAACACAAAACACTTGTTATGACCATTTGAAATGACCATATTAAGATGGAACGGAGGTGATTCAATTTGGAAACTCTTGCAATAACTGAGTTCAAGGCCCATGCTCTTCAGATACTTGGGCGAATTGCAAAAACAAAAGAGTCTGTAGTTATTACGAAGAGAGGGAAACCGCTGGTAGAAGTGATTCCTTTCACAACCAGCAAGCCAATTCCGGGAAAATTGTCTGAAGCTCTGGTATTCGAGGAAGACATAGTCTCCCCACTGGGTGAAGACATGTGGAGTGCATGCAAATGAAGTACATACTTGATACACACACATGGATCTGGTGGAATATGCATCCACAGAAACTATCTGTTAAAGTACGGTCATTACTATCAACTCCGGAACAGTATGACTCACTTCTTCTCTCTGCTATTTCTCCCTGGGAGTTCAGTAAGCTACTGGAGAAAAAGAGGATCGGCATCTCCTGCAATCCCGAGGAATGGATCGCCGAAGCACTGGATATGCCGAAGTTGCGACTTGTTCCACTGACACCGACTATTGCTTATCGCTCAACATCATTGCCGCAGCCATTTAATGGAGATCCAGCAGATCAGATCATCGTGGCAACAGCCAGAGAGGAAAATGCCACAATCTTGACCAGAGACAAGATCATACAGAAGTACGAACACGCACGAACTCTCTGGTAGGCCATAAGAAGAACAATAGGCTGGGAATAGATACTGCTTGAGTAATAATCTTCTATCTGACAATCAGGACAGAAGCACTTTCCAGACATTCACTGGAGCTGTTCACAACAAGATACAGCCCTGACCCCAGACTGCTGATATCCGCTGAGAATTGTCCGCTGGCAGTCCGGAAGAAGGAAACATCCATATGCCGTCCTTTAAGGTCAAACAGTTGCAGCTGGTCTGCTGTAAATAATGTTCAAATGGTTTCCGTGATCCAGCAGATTCTGCTGCTCACTGAACTTGTACTGCAATGCCAGGATCTGTTCATACTTTTCAGTATCATTCAGCCAGTCTTTGTGGGCGGGAAGCACCGGAGCTGAAAAGGCTTTGACTATTTTCAGCCCGTTCCTTTCTCCCATTTCTTTTAATTCCTGAAATGTAAAGCTTCTGCAGTGGGTGGAAATGCCATTCTGCTGGATAATCCTTGTTTCAAGGTAACTCATCACATCTTCGTAAGTGAATCCCAGATCAGGCCCTTTTCCGATCATGGCTGCAAAATTGCCCCAGAAAGAGTTTACAGAAAGATGAAACAGCCCTTTCTTTCCGGTAACTCTGGTAAGCTCCGAGAATGCTTTCTGAAAATCGGTGCAGAAACTGAAAGCATCACCCAGGCACATGACATAATCAAATGCTCCACTGTTAAAAGGCATGTTCATGATGTCACCCTGCTGATTGCTGATTCTGAATTCCATACCGGCTTGAAGGATCTTTTCCCGGGCAGTTTCCAGCATGCCATGAGACAGATCAAAATTAATGAATGATAGATCAGGTCTTAGACCTGCAGCACGTAGAGTAAACTCACCTGTACCACCGCCAGCATCAAGAACTTTTCCTTTTTCTGGAAGATATTTGTCAAGGTAGTGTTCAACCATCTCGAAGCGCAACTAAGCCGGAAACCAAGGGTGCACCGAGCGTTAGCACGAACCACATCCGGTAGTAAATATTATCGGCCTTCTCTTCGTCGTATGCTTCACCATCATCGTATGTCATCTCAAACCTCTCTGCTTCCAGATGTACACCACAAGTATCATTCCATTTATAGACTATACAAAGAAGCATACTTGGCTACAAAGATGAGCCCCTCTATTCCGCTTAGTGGAAAAGGTTCTTATGTTCACCATGAAGAGGAGGTTGATTTGAAAAAAGCAGTTGTGCTTGTTCTGGATGGCGTAGGTATCGGAGAGATGCCTGACGCCGCTGATTATGGAGACAGTGGAAGTGATACACTGGGAAATACAGCAAGAGCTGTTGGGGGCCTTAACCTGCCTAACCTGCAGAATATGGGTCTTGGAAATATTCATCCTATTTCCGGAATTGAACCAGTGAATTCACCGATTGCATCATGGGGAAAACTCAGTGAGATGTCTAAGGGAAAAGATTCTACTACAGGCCACTGGGAGATGATGGGGCTGGTATCATCTGTGGCTATGCCCACCTTTCCATCAGGATTTCCAACTGCATTCATAGATGAATTCTCCCTTGCCTGCGGGCATGTTATTCTTGGAAATGAAGTTGCATCAGGAACTGAAATAATACAGCGTCTGGGTGAAGAACAGATTGATACTGAAGGGTTGATCGTTTACACCTCTGCCGACAGCGTTTTTCAGATAGCAGCCCATGAGTCTGCGGTATCAGTGGATGAACTTTACCGATGCTGCGAAATTGCCAGAAGAATGCTTGTGCCCCCTGATCTGGGGGTCAGCAGGGTTATTGCCAGACCATTTATCGGCGAAGCTGGCAGGTACACCCGGACGGCTCATAGAAAGGATTTTTCCGTCTCTCCCCCTGGTGAAACACTTCTTGACAAACTGGCTGAGAAGGGGATTGCAGTAACCGGCGTGGGCAAGATCGATGACCTTTTCAACCACAGAAGCATCACAACGGAACACACCGCAAATAACTCACAGGGAATGAATCTGCTTCTGGAGAAGATCAGAATATCTGCAGGTGGATTTATCTTTGCGAATTTCTGCGATTTTGATTCAAAATGGGGACACAGAAACGACTATAAGGGGTTTGCCCAGGGTCTTGTTGATGTGGACTGCTGGATACCGAAGTTGCTGAGATCTCTTAACAGGGAAGATTTACTTATTATCACAGCCGATCACGGAAACGACCCCACCACTCCAAGCACCGATCACTCCCGGGAATTTGTACCGCTGCTGGTCTATTCTCCGGGTTTTTCAGGGCTCTCCCTTGGAACCAGGTCTACTTTCAGTGATATTGCCTGTACTCTGACTGAGTTTTTTCAGGCTGGTGGCAATTTCCCCGGCAGATCTTTCCTGAAGGAGGTACAGCATGACATCCAATGAAATGATCAACGAGGCTAAACTGCTTGTTACCAGAAGCTATTCTCCATATTCACATTTCAGGGTTGCAGCAGTTCTGGAAGATTGTGACGGAAACATTCACGGTGGAGTAAATGTTGAGAATTCATCCTATGGAATGACAATGTGCGCAGAAAGATCAGCTGTGTTCGCTGCAATTGCTACTGGAGTAAGAAGGTTTAACAAGATCGTTATCTATTCTCCGGACGGACCGCCGGTACCATGCGGAGCGTGCAGACAAGTTCTCTGGGAATTCTGTGATGAAGATTTCATGATAACGGTGGCATCAGCTGGGGTTCCCCCCAGAGATTTCCGCCTGGGAGATCTGCTACCTGAAGCATTTCAGCTTTAGTACTTACGATCTGACTTACACAGGCAACCAGATCACAGGTGCGGAAATTACCTGGAAGGTATTTCACCACAGGGTTGCTCTTCTCTCCACCGATCTGAATGAAGAGTACGCCTGTGGCATCAATCATGATCTCTTCCGGCGAGAAATCAATGATGTCTGCTGACATTATTAAAACGCCTACTTCCTCTTCGTGGATCCTTCGCTGTATCTCTGCCAGGTTATTCTCGATTGCAACGGAAAAACCTGCACTTTTCAAAGCTGCACTGGATA
>JAOZLN010000013.1 GCA_029934845.1 Candidatus Sabulitectum sp. | reverse complement strand
GGAAAAAGCATGTTCCTGTACCCGGAACCGGTCAAGAAATTTGCAGACCACATAAAAGACTGGGAAAACAGACCAGTTGTTATGTATGACATGGCACATGTCTTCGGCCTTTATGGTGCATTCCAGGCCCCCCTTGCCGAGGGAGCTGATCTTATCACTGGCTCTACACACAAGACCTTCTTCGGCCCGCAGCGTGGTGCTATTGTAAGCAATATGGCAAAGAAGACCCATTTCAGAAAACTCTGGCTTGACATAAAGAGCAGAGCATTTCCCGGTTCAACTTCCAACCACCATCTTGCCACACTTCTTGGTCTGCTTGTGGCCACACACGAAATGAATTCTTTCAAAGATGAATACCAGACAAAAGTTCTGTCCAATGCCAGAGCCTTTGCAAAGCATCTCGCGGACAACGGTCTTAAAGTTGAAGGAGATCCGGCTGACGGATACACACATACTCATCAGGTTGTGCTCCGTGTTATTGATCACGGTGACGGGGCTGTTATTGCAGACCGGCTTCAGGAAAATAACATTGTCGTGAATTATCAGGCTCTGCCGGATGATGCCACCTTCCTGACCTCAAGCGGTATCCGTACAGGTGTCAGTGAGATGACCAGATACGGCATGAACGAAGATGACTTCGGTGAACTGGCTGAATTAATGGCAAGAGTTATAATTAAGAACGAAAATGTTGGTGAGGAAGTAACAGGCTTCAGGCAGAAATTCATGAACATGAGGTACACGCTGCCTCTGAATGAAAGTATTGAACTGGCCTCCAGAGCCATGGCCAGCTCTTTCCCTACCAATGATTATGTAAAAATGTTCGCAGAGAACCTGACAAACCTCGGACGGTAAAGCTCACTGTCACCATAGTATCCACCGGTGTCAGGTATCTGATACCGGTGTTTTTGCTAACGAAGGAGGAAGGGAAATGACAGCTCTACTAATGATTGTTTTAACCAGCTTCTCCCCTGGCAGAGGAGATACAGGCATCGGGCTGATTGCAGGAAATCCAACCGGTCTTTCCTACAAGTACTTTTTCAGCACAACAAAGGCTGTTGACGCAGCAGCAGCTTGGAGTTTCTCAGATGAATGGTTGATGGTTCACAGCACTTACCTGTGGCACAACTTTGGCGACGTCAATGTGTCCAAAGGACAACTTCCCTGGTACTACGGACTGGGTGGCTGGGTGGCTTTCGGTGATGATCTTGTGGCTGGTGGCAGACTGCCTGTTGGCCTGGAGTACCTCTTTGCAAATAATGACATTGATATCTTTCTGGAGGTAGCAGCTGGTATTTCAGTTATACCTGATACAGAGTTTTATGTGGATGCCGCACTTGGAGCAAGATTCTTCTTTTAGGAGCATCTTCTGGATCCGCACTGAGCCAAATTGAAGAAAAGGAGTGGTAGGTCTACAGACTTGCCACTTCTTATTTAAGCGGAAGTTTTGAATGGTTTGCCAGAAGACGAACTGCCTCCTCCGCCCTTTTTTGTCTTATCTCCGTTTTCTTTGCCTCATCGACCCAGCCCATGTAGTGCTTTCTGTAAGACGGTGCGAGCTCGGCGAAGAAAAGTGCTGCTTCAGAGTTATTGTCCAGTTCGTCTTCAAGTTCTGAAGGCATTTCAATAGAAGCCGGCCTCAGGTACCATGAGCCATTTTCCCTGGCCGCTTTCACCGCATCCATTCCCGATTCTGTCATTGCACCTGAGCGCATCATATCAAGGGCTCTTTCCCTGTTCAGATCAGACCAGTTGCTTTTTCCTTTTCTGGGAGTGAATTTTCTGGCATAACTATCCTCATCGATTGCTTTCATCAGGCTGTCTATCCAGCCGAAACAGATCGCAGTTTCAACAGAGGCTTCATAATCTATGCACTGCTTCCCGGTGTGTCTTTTCCAGAAAACAAGCCAGATCTCTGAAGAAGTACTGTGATTTACTTCAAGCCACTTTCTCCACCGTACAGTCGTTTCTGCAATAAAGGTCTCCATTATCACTCCTCCTGATGTACACCCACAATAACAAAAGGCTCTGGTATATGCCAGAGCCTTTTGTGGTATAAACAGTTTTTCCTATTGCCAGATAAGTGATATACGTTTTCTAAGAGAAACCTCTACTGCGGAATGGTTCCAGTCTGTAGGTCTGAGTATCTTCTCGTCCGGACAGACCAGAGAACCTACATAACTGGCATCATCGTAAACACGAATGATCTGTGCGGCGATCTCTGCAATATCACCGTCTGAGGCTACTCCATTTGAAGTTGCCTTGTAGAACTGAACAGTAACTCTGATGGGAAATCTTTCATCACGAACAATTGACAATCCATCGATTTCCCTGAAAGGCCCTTCAAGCTCTCCGTGACCGATAACTGCTGATTCTACATCAGAGCTGCCTTCGGCTGCACATTCAGAGAGGCAAGCAGTCTGTATGCTCATATCGTCACACTCGAACCACAGATCACGCCTTTCTTTTTGCCGAAGAGGTATCTGGATAAGCATCACCATGTTCATCCCCTCTTCCCCGGCAGCTTCCATGTGCTCTGCTGTAAGTTCGCTGAGGTTGTCAGGATTCTCAAGAAAATCGGATATTCTGGATCCTGTAAGGCTTGCTCTTTCTCCGTCTTCATTGAAGTAAAGCCTCTGCCCCCAGGAGTAGTAATCGGCATTGTATTCAGAGCTGTTGTCTATGATAGTTGCACTGGTTCCCTCACGGGTGGCAAGTATTGCAAGTACTCCCGGGCTTCCCTCATAACTCTGATAGTTGTAAAGAACCGGATTGAATGTTGCAAGCCCATCTTCTTCTATGGGAAGAAATACAGCCTGTGCACTTACAAGAACAACACTGTCTCTGTCGGCTAGAAGACTGTTCCCCCTGCCACCCCAGCTGTCTCCGTCGTGGAGGTGATCTCTGATGTTGTCTACGTAGTCAGTCAGACTGACAGGCTCAAGATCATTTCCACTTTCATTTCCTGTAAGAAGAAAGAACTCATCCGGATTCATATCTGCTGTAAGGTCATGAAAATTGGGAAACCTTATTACAGGCATACAGGTCAGTATCTGGGAATCTCTGTCACCGTGATGAACCTGAATGGTCATGTCTGAGATATTGGGACCCCAGCAGGAACCTTCATACCGTCCTGTGTCCTCCCAGGTCACATTCACAACATCAAGGCCATAATGAGCCGCTGCTTCTGTTACTTTGTTGTTCCACACCATTTCTGCCACATTGCTCACTGCTGTTTCAAAAGATGTAGAGGCAACTGCTGCTACTGCTGCCAGGATAAGTACTGCTATTGAGATTTTCATCGCTGCTCCTTTGTTAAGTGTTCAGCGATGATACACAGCCCTGGAAAACTCTATTCCATCGAGACAATAAATATTGTATGGAAGAATCCTGTGCGCTACAAAATCAGACGAACCCACAGCGCACTATATCGAAACATTAAGGCGTACAAAGCACTAGATCTCATTTAACTCTCTGTATTGTTGTGAAAGAGTCAGTCGAATATGCAGACTTTGTTTCTACCGCTTTCTTTGGCTTCATACATGGCAGAATCAGCTGCTGAAACAAGTTTGTCTAAAGAGTTTTTTCCAGAAGAATCCGCCACTCCGAAACTTGCAGTTACTGAAAAACTGGCCTTCTTAGCCTTGAATACGATTTTCTCGATCTGATGACGATACCTGTCAGCTGCGACAAAGGCTTCCTGAACAGTGGAATTCACCATTATTATACCGAATTCCTCACCGCCGTAGCGACCTACAATGTCTCCACTTCGTATGGATCTTCTTAGTATGTCTGCGACTTTCTCAAGCACATCGCCCACCGGGTGGCCATAAGTATCATTAACATTTTTGAATTTATCTATGTCGATCATTATGAATGAGAAAATTATATTGCTTCTAAGAGAACGATCCCATTCCTGATGAAGTCTTTCCATCAGAACCCGCCTGTTATAGATCTCGGTTAGTGAATCTACCTCTCCGTATTTAAGAAGCAGATCCTGTAATCGTTTGGTTCTAAGGGCTGCCCTGACACGGGCTCGAAGTTCAAAAATGTCAAAAGGTTTTGTAACATAATCGACAGCGCCAAGATCAAGACCTTTGACTTTTTCGCTGATATCATCGGCAGCAGAAAGAAAGATCACAGGGATATTGCAGAGCTCTGAATCAGACTTCAATTCCTCGCATACTTCAAACCCGCTTTTACCGGGCATCTGAACATCAAGAAGAATAAGATCAGGATCCTCTGCTCTGGTCTTCTCAATACCCTCAACACCATCCTGGGCAGAATAGATTATGTAGCCGTCTTTCTTTAAACGCAATTTTGCAATAGCCAGAGAGTCAACATCATCATCAATGATGAGAACCTTCATTGATCTCAAATCAACCTCCCTCGTTTCAAGCTAAATCATAACCTGAAGAACAGTCACGGTAAAGGCTGTTGTTATTCATCTTAATCAATCATTTTAAAGTCTAATCAATCTGTATACAAATCAATGCACTTCATTAGCTAATGCCAAAACTAGAAAATAGGCAATTGAAGAAATAAGAATGATCACAGGCCCGGATGGCAGGTCAAGCCACCAGGCAAGGAGCAGCCCCGCTATGCTGAACAAAAGGCTGAGAACAGAGGCAAGCAGCATCATTATCCGCAGTGAGCTGCTGAATTTTTCAGCAATTGCAGCCGGTATGGTAAGCAGAGCTATAACCATGATCAAACCGGTTACCTTCATAAGCACAATTGTTGTAAGAGCTGCCATTACAAGAAACAGTCCGCGTATGAACCAGACTGGAACTCCTTGTATTCGGGTGAACTCCAGATCGTAGGATATTCCCACAAATTCCTTATACAGAAATACTACAGAGCCAATTACAGCCACATCAAGAGATGCTGTAAGAACTATGTCTGTTCGTGATACAGTCATAAGGCTTCCGAAAAGCCAGCTCATAAGATCGGAGGTGTATGTTCCCGAAAGCTTTATGAACACCAGCCCTGCAGCCATCCCGGTAGCCCACAGCGCTGCCATCGCTGTATCTGAGCCCATTTTGTTTCTACCCGAAAGAGCGCCAATACCAAGGGCAGATCCCACTGCAAATGCAGTGGCCCCTATCATGGGATGAATTCCAACAAGATATGCAAGACCCAGCCCTCCGAATGATGCGTGGGCAATACTTCCGGTGAAAGAAGACATTCTGTTCACTGTGATAAGACTGCCCACCACTCCGCATGCAATGGAAGCAAGAACGGTAAGAATAAAAGCATTCTGCATAAATGTGTAACTGAACATTTCAGCCATGGTCTCTGTCCTCTCTGGCCCCAATAACCCGGTGAGGAACGCCGTGGGCTATTAGTTCAAACGGGCATCCATAGGCTTGGGCAACATCCTTCTCTGATATGGTTTCTCCATGACTCACCAGGTGCTTATTGATACAGGCTATGCTTTTCACATGAGACGACACTGCTCCAACATCGTGTGTTACCAGTACAATCGCCATTCTGTTGTTGAGGTTGGAAAGAAGATTGTAAAAACTGTGCTGGGTCTCCGAGTCAACGCTTGCGACAGGTTCATCAAGAAGCAAAAGCTCAGGCTCTCCTGCAAGAGCTCTGGCAATAAGAACCCTCTGCTTCTGACCTCCGGAAAGTTGATCCATTCTTTTGCCTGATAAATGTGCTACACCCAGTTTATTCAGGTTCTGCACCGCAAACTTTCGGTCAATCTTGCTGTATTTTCTAAAAAGACCGGATGAGCTCATGCGACCCATTAATACCACATCAAGAACTGATATCGGAAATGTTCGCGAAGGGATCACCTGCGGCACATACCCGATATTCTTTCTTGAGCGTGAAGGTTCTTCTCCGAAAACTCTCACAGTGCCGGAGAATGGGGTTAGAAGGCCAAGTATAACCTTTAGCAGGGTGCTTTTCCCACCGCCATTAGGTCCGATTATAGCAACAAAATCGTTGCTTGCCACAGAAAGATAAATATCTTCAATAGCAGGGTGATCTCTGCTGTATCCAGCGGTAACATTGCTCAGCTCTATCAAACTCATAGTTACTCC
This sequence comes from Candidatus Sabulitectum sp., assembly GCA_029934845.1. Classification (GTDB taxonomy): domain Bacteria; phylum Fermentibacterota; class Fermentibacteria; order Fermentibacterales; family JCC-6; genus Sabulitectum. The sequence goes on along the minus strand of JAOZLN010000013.1, from coordinate 11,010 downwards.
ATTGCCGTGGCAATCTGTTCTGAAACAGACAAAAGATTCTCTGTCCAGTTCGGTGCAAGAGGATCAATAAATATCACATCTGCATCCAGCTCTTCGGCTATTATTGCTGCGGAAGATTCGCTGAACTGTGGTGAGACAAAAACAACCTTCACCGAAGAATTTCTTCCATAGTCAACAAGTCTGGCCATTTCAGCTGGTGAAGGTTCACTGCCGGAGATCTCGATAGGAACCTGAACAAGATCAAATTCATCGGCAAAATACCCCCAGGCAGGGTGAAAAACCATGAAGCTTTCTCCATGGAGTAAATCAATTGACTCATTAATTCTATTTTGCAGATCACTTATTTCTTCAAGAAATAGAGTAAGGTTCTGGGAGTAGATTCCGCTGTTAACCGGGTCCAGCTCAATGAGATCTGCACAAATTGCCTGTGCCTGAATACTAACCAGCTCTGGCGAAAGCCATACATGAGGATCAATTCCGCCATGGTCATGATTGTCACTTTCTGTATGCTCATCTGGAATGCTGTACCTTCCAATAGGCAACCTTGTAACATCATCAATAGTACTCAGAATTTGAAGCCTGTCATTTATTGAAGAGAATTCGGGTATCCATGTAACCTCGCGCTGTAATCCAATAGTGAACCACACATCAGCCGTGTTGACCCTTCTCATGTCTGCAGGAGAGATCTCATAGGTGGTCGGGCTTGCTCCGGGAGGTATAAGTACTGTGACCTCTGCAAGATCACCTGCAATTCTCTCGACAAAATACTTCTGCGGAACTACACTTACCAGTACGGAAAGCTTTCCAGCATCCCTCTGGTCGCTCTGACTTGAACAAGCCAAAAACACAAGAACAAGAACAAGAACAGCAATTACAAGTTTCTGCATTTAAGACATTTCCCTTCAAGAAGAAAAGCGACAGATTTAACACTTACGCCGTACTCCAACTCAAGAACATGAAGAAAATCTTCCGGTAATTTCCTTCTTACCGCAATTGTTCCACCACATTTCACGCAGTTGAAATGACCATGATCAGGGTAAAAAGTGCTTGTACATCTGTACTGCACTACCCCTTCAGACCCAACACTATGCCTGAGAAAGCCTTTAAGTGTAAGTGAGTTCACAGCCCTGTAAACAGTTGATACATCCGGACTGGAAGCAATACCAGCCATAACATCCTTTACAGAAAGTCCACATCCGCCTTCCAGAAAAAGATCAACGATCTCTTTCTTAAGCTTCGTCATCCGCAGGCCGGACCGCCTTAGCAAATTGTATGCGTTTTCTCTTTTCATTTTCATTCCTTATTGCAACTTCATTGCAATAAGATAATACAAAGAGCACGCTGTTACAAGAGGTGAAATTGAAAAACAAAGGATTGGATTCCTGCTACTTTTCCTGTAACTCCATGATATATACCCGGTGAAAATCGGAGCTTCTGTTATCGATAGCGATAAAGCCGTAAGAATTAATGATCAGATTGTGACAGACTGAATCCGGCAGAACAACATCAACCACGGCAATTCTGTTTCCCTCTGTGTCGGTTATGTCCCATGTATTCCCCGGGAAACCGCCTCTCCTGGACCATAGACGGTCTTCAGAGTCAATGGCAAGAGCACTGATGATGGGATGATCTTCCGGAAGGTTTGTGGTTTTCGTCATGGATAGACCATTCTCACCTGTTGTCATTATTGTGAAAGGCTCTATTCCGGGAATAACGGGTGTTTCCTCCTCAGACTCCGGTTGAATTACATGCTGCCTCTCTGTAACATCAGTTCTCTCAATAGTGTTCAGTAATGCACCGTCTCTTGAATATATCTCAACAGACCAGTGCTGGCTGTCTGCCCTTGATAAATACAGATTACCATTCCCCCCTGCCAGCATCACATAACCGGGGATAAAATCGGAAGACGGTTCCATGGGTCTTTCATGGAACAAAATATCCGAGACAGGTTCCCCTGTATCAGTATCTACACACTGAACAGAATAGGAAACATCCAGAGTGTTCCATTCAACACCCATTGTGTAATACACAGCAGTAGAGTCATCAAGAAAAACAATATCCATGATCATATTCTCAGCCAGATCTCTTCTATCTGTAAATTCCCCAGCAGCCGAATATGTAAGCCAGTCACCTGTCACATCCTCACGAATGGCAATAAGCTCGCTTCCCGGAAGCCAGAATACATATGTGGGAGAATGCTGAAACTCACCCGGGCCAGACCCTGGTCTGCCTATCTGCCTGACGAACTGCCCACTTGAATTAAAAACGGAAGCACATCTCTTGAGAAGATCTACAACAATAAGTTCCCCCGAGGGCAGGATAGTAGCATCAAATATGTTCCCGAACATTTCCGTTGAATCCCCCATTAGAACCCCGATTGTGTCCACAGGGATCAACCTGAGTGAGTCAACTTCACTAAACAAAGCTGCATCAACATCTGTACCGCAACCAGCCATTGAAACAAGAAGCAGACAAAAGCAAGTAGACACTGTAAATTTCAGTTTTCTCATGAGAGACGCTTCCTTAAGAAAAAGAAGGGGCATGCCTGCGCATGCCCCGGAGATCTCGTATTTCTACTGAGGTGGAAACAGATTGAAGGGTACTGTAACTGGGATGTCTTCTGTCTGTTCGGCAGCAATCCCGAATTCAAGACTTTCCAGCTTAGCAAGAATATCTTCCTGTAAACTAGCCAGAGCTTCCGGACAATCTACAGAAGCACCTGAAACTGTGCCCTCTGCAGTGATAGAGAAGCTTACTGCAATAGTACCGCTGGCCTCTGGATCAGATGCCAGAAGAACCTCGTAATCAGCCTGAACCACTTCCTTTATCTCATTGATCTTGCTTCTGATAGCACCCATGTCTCTACCGTTTGGCGTAGCGCGATCCTCAGGTTCAATGGCAGCGTAAGTATCTTCCTCTTCACCGGATGCATTCTCTTGTCCAAAAGCTGTTCCGACAACCAGCATTGCCAGAACAAATACTACAAGATATCTCATTTCAATCCTCCTTCAAGCTGAATAACTTTGACCAACTTCAGAAGTATAATAAAAAAAGAGCCCGGTGGTTAAGCCGGACCCTTTTCATTAATTCGGAAATTTATTTCGAGTAAAACTCAACCACAGCTCGCTCGGATACCTCAATAGGTACATCTTCACGGGCAGGAAGAGCTTTAACCGTAATTTTTCTGTTCTTTGGATCGGCTTCAAGGAAACTTGGAACACCGATACCTGAACCGGCCGCCATGTGGTCGGTAATAACTTTAAGGTCTTTGCTCTTCTCTTTCAGGGTTAAGATATCACCAATTTTAACTCTGAAACTTGCGATTGTTACCTTCTTGCCGTTAACCTTGATATGACCATGGTTAACAAGCTGTCTTGCTGCTGGAATTGTAGGTGCAAAGCCGCCTCTGGCTACCACATTATCAAGTCTTCTCTCGATAAGCTGAAGAAGATTTACACCGGTCTCACCCTTAAGGCTGCAGGCATCTGAGTAGTAACGACGAAGAGCCTTCTCGGTAAGTCCGTAGTTGAAGCGGATCTTCTGCTTCTCCTGCAACTGAAGACGGAATGTAGAAACTCTTCTGCGACGGCGCATAACACCCTGCTCACCGGGGCTGTTGCTTGATTTGGGCTCTTTGCGTACCAGACCTGGAAGCTCTGTTCCAAGTGATCTTACCTTTTTGAGTCTTGCTCCTGTGAATCTGCTCATTTCATCTCCTTCTGCAATTGCAGTTTTTTTGACAGCAGCATCAGCTTTACAAATCTGCTGTCGGCTGTTACATCACACCGAGTTGTGCGCAAGTTGGGGAAATCTAGTGCTTTGCACCATAAAAGTCAATAACACAGGGGCCGGAATTTCTACCGGCCCTGGTTATTTATCAAGAAACTGTTTAAGGAAGAACCACGCAGTTCTTCACAATACTCTGGTCAGGTGTGGTCAGTCTGAGGAAGTAGATACCGCCCGCGGTATTTGCGCCCCAGTTTACGCTGTGCGCACCTGCAACAACTTCGTTATTCACAAGTGTTTCCACAATTCGCCCATTCATATCAAACACGCAGAGATTGGCATGTCCTGAAGCTGGTACAGTAAAGTTAACAGCGGCATTCCCTGTAATTGGAGTGCTGATGTTAAGAATAAGTCCACTTACTGAGCCACCACTCTGATCTTCAATACCTGTCTGCCAGGCGGGAACAGTGGCCTGAAGAGGATACAGGTTGTGGGCAGTAACAGTCACTGTTACATCGTCACCTGTGGGAACATCTTCAACATTGATGGTAACTGCTCCTGAAGCGTCTGTGTAGCCGCTGCCAAGAGTTACCTCTCCCTGACACAATCCAACCATGGCGCCTTCAACTGCTGCATCAACTGCTGTTGAAACATTAACTGTGTAGTTTCCCACTGCGACCTGGGCAGGATAGTCTGCAGTTAAGTGTACAAGAGGGCCTGTGGTAGAGAAAATATCGTGTTCGGGTTCACCGAAGATAAGGTGCATGTTGCTGTTTGTTGTACTAGAAGTGTACTGATAGGCCTTGATCTTACCGTAATCAAAGGCTGCACCCATGTGATACAGTTCCTCCTGAAAATATCCTCTGAACTGATACATTGCCAGTGAATCCGTAGGGCCAACTGGGCTGGAAACTGAAGCACCCATGAAACCGATGGCACCCTTGGGATCCGCGATTGAACCGGAATTCAACCATGCCTCACCAAAGCAGGTTGTTGAACCACCGAACTGAGAGTTGAAACAGGCGATCGAACTGATCCAGGGAAGTTTTCTTCCATTTGTAAGAGCAGCAACATTTGAGTTACTAAACCCGGTTGTTACCCAATAGGTTACGTCACCGTGCCCAATGTAACTTACAAGGGATGTTCCGCTGTTGAATTCAGCGGAAAGGTTTGATACTGTGGGGTTTATCCCACCATATGCACCGTCCGGACTGTAAAGCATAACATCCATGTTACCGTCGTTTGCCATTACTTCCTTGTATCTGAAAGACATCATTGGATCCTGAAAACTTTCCGATCCAATACTTACTGCATACTGGAACCAGCTGGAAGCAGGCTCCCACGGGTCAATCTCGTATGCCCATACTTTCCATGATGAGTAGTTAAGGCTTGCTGTGTCTGAGCAAAGTCTTCCAATGTGAATACTGGGGTCAACACCGGTTCCGATAACACCATACTGATTGTCTGAAGCAATACTGCCTACCCAGTAAATGGGAACCGCACCTTCATCACCCAGGAGAAGACAGTACTCCGGAGGATTGCTCCATGTATTAAAGGCATCCTCAATATAGGAATCAATGGCACTGGAAGTGGTTCCAATGGTTTCTGTTGTTGCAACATGAACTTCGTAACCCTTTTCACGCTTCCACTGAATAAGGTCACTGGCAAGAGCCACAGCTTCCTCGGGGCCTATAACAAGGTAGGAACCATCAACAACAGCATCTGTAAGCTGTAGGCCGAGTACATCTCTGTAAATTGGGATGTAACTTCTGGTCATACCTGTTGAAGTTCTGTAGAGCTCGTTCTCGCCCTGAGAAGAACCGCTTACAAGCCTGACTCTGACATTTGTTGTAATAGTGGTTTCCCCGGTAACAGGGTTAACTGATACAGGGTTGAATCGTACCCATGCTACGCGGATGTCGCGAAGTATGGATACACTTTCAATAACAACCGGCGTGGAAGGGAATGATGCTGATGTACCATAAACTTCATCATTAACCTTCAAAGGAGCAATGTTACCGTTTCTGTCCATGAAAGGCTGCATAGGAAGAACATTGTAGTTACCCAGCACTGATGTTTCGGAACTGACTATCTCAATGGAGATGTCTCCTGTGTTGGGAACCTGAACCATTCTTCTGATGCAGGGAACATCAGGTGTTCCAACTTCAGCACCATAACCGGCACCCGGAACTCTGAAAGTAATGCCACTGCCGTAACCGGCAATAGAACCCTCAATTGTTTCGAGGGCAGTAAGATTGAACTCTACCACAGGTCCGCCATCTGTTCCCATGAACTCGGCAGTTTCAACCGGCTGTGGTGCACGGTAAACCGTACCAGCAAATGCTGATACAGCAAGAATCATAATAACAAAGATCATTCTGGTCATCATTGCCTCCTGTATATATATATGACAAGGTTTGCCCTACTCTAAGGGCAAACCCCATTCAAGTCAATGGTTCCCGGACAGTTTCATAAAACTGTCCGGGAACATGTATCAGGTTATAAGAAGGCCTTTGGCCAGCATTACCATGGGATTGAAAGTGGCAAAATCCGCCTGGTGTATCAAGACAGTTTCCACCCTCTGAGGTCTGCCTTCACCTTCCTTGGCGTGGCACCCGATCATGTTGATGATCTCTTCAGGAAGCCCTGCTTTTGCCGCAAGAATAGCACCGGAGATGGGATGCCTTGCGCACTTGCCGCTGTAGCTCTTCTGATACTGACCGTCTACGTATTCTATTTCAAGAAGCTTTCCCACATCGTGAAGAAGGCCTCCTGCAACCAGCCAGTCCATGTGAACCTTGAAGGGCTGTTCGTATGTGCCCTCTATGGCATTTGCAAGCCCTGCGGCACCCTCGGTGACCGCAATTGTGTGCTGAATTAAATTCACCCCGTGGGTTTCCGTAAGAAGGGTAAAAGGTATCTGTGTAAGCTGCTCTTCAGTCCAACCGCCGTCTTCTGCTGCAGTTGCCCAGACACTTACAACTTTCTTTCTTAGATTCTCGTCTTCAATTTTCGCCAGTTGTACCGAGAAAAGTTTTTCTATTGCTGCTTTCACAACTCTACCTGCTCATAGCTTCGATAACAGCGTCTGTCATCTGGGAAGTGCTGGCAGCCCCGTTGTTCACAACATCTGCTGTTCCGCGCATTTTTTTCATGTCATAGGTCTGAACTTTGCCTTCGCTGATCACAGTTTCAATTGCCTTGCGTATCTTCGCTGCCTTTTCAACTTCACCAACATGATCAAGCATCATGCAGGCAGAAAGGAACATTGCAATCGGGTTTACTATTGAAACTTCGTAATCGGCATACTTTGGTGCTGAACCGTGTGTGGGCTCGAACACTGCTACTTCGTCACCAATGTTGGCACTGCACGCAAAACCGAGGCCACCTGTAAGACCGGCAAAGCCGTCACTGACGATGTCACCAAACATGTTGCCACTGACCAGTACGCCATAATCCTCTGGATTCTTTGTAAGCCACATCATCTGAGCGTCAATGTTTGTCTCCCAGAGATCAATGCCATCGTATTCCTTAACCATCTTTCTGCCCTCTTCACGCATCATACCGCTTGTTTCGCGGATAACATTGGGCTTCTCGCAGATGGTAACGCTTTTGTATCCGAATTTCTTCGCGTACTCAAAAGCGGCTCTTAAAATTCTCTGACAGGCCTTCCGTGAGAAAATTCTAGTGGAAACAGCAAGGTCTTCCCTTGGTACATCACCAAAGTTCTTTCTGAATTTTATGTGTGTATTCAAAGCGTTGTAAACAACATCCGGCGGGTTGGTCCATTCCACTCCCCCGTAGAGACCTTCCGTGTTCTGACGGAAAATAACAGCGTCCACAAGCGGCTCTTCCACAGTATTTTCATGACCTCTTCTAATAAAGTTCAGGGGATTGCCGGCAAATGCCTTGCAGGGCCGGGTACAGATATCCAGATTGAAGTGCTGACGCATGGAAACAATAGGGCTGAAATACACAAGACCCTTATCACGCAGGGAAGGATCAAGATCTTCCATGGACTTGTCCTTGGGCTTGGAAGTGATCGCCCCGAACAATGCGATCTTGTGCTTCGCAAGAAGATCTATTGTTCTCTGGGGAAGAGGATTGCCCTCTTTCTTCCAGAACTCCCACCCTATGTCTGCATGAACATAGTCCGCCTCAAAACCAGCTGCATCCAATACCCTCAAAGCCTCTTTCAGAACCGGTACGCCGATTCCGTCACCGGGCATTGTTACTACTGTTCTCTTCATTCGGTTTTCCTCCCGAAGTAAAAAAGTTACCGTCATCCTCTTGTCGGAACCTACCGACTACGAGAAAATAAGCACCCTGCAAAGAAATGGGTACCCCTGTCTATATCAATTCTATTGCAGCCTGAACAGCAGCATCCAGCTGCCTGTCTATTCCCAGCCCCATGTCTTCCGGCATTTCAAGAACAAGGATATCAGGTTCCACGCCGTTGTTCTCCAGGTTCTCACCTTCCAGTGTGTACCAGCCAGTGCCGGGAAGTCTGAAACCTGTTCCATCTGCAAGCTCCACATCAACAGTACCAATTACAGCCCCGTATGTGGCATTCCCCACCACAGGACCCAGCTCAAGCTGTTTCCAGGCCGCAGGAAATATCTCTGCGTCTGAGTAACAGGTCTCGTTGATAATAAGAACCAGCGGATTCTTCCACACACCCAGAGGTTCCACTGTGGCTGTTCCGCTTCTGGAGCGGCTTTCAGCGTAAAGCTCTCTTGCCAGGCTCGCCAGTATCTGATCATGAGTGGATCCGCCGCCATTGCCTCTTACATCTATTATCATGGCATCTCTGCCAAGACCTTCTGCGTAAAGATCTCTTCTGAAGTTCTTCACCGACTCTTGATCCATGGATGGAATATGTAGATAACCTACTCTGTTCCCGGAAAGCAGAGAGACCCGCATCCGTTGCTTTAAAAGCCATTCATCATACATAAGATTCCAGAGATCCCACTGCGAAACAGGCGCTATCCGCACGCGCAGCGGTTCACCGTTCCGAATAAAGTAAAACTCTATCTCTCTTTCAGCAGTGTTTCTTAGGGGGGAATAAAAATTGTGGTTCCAACCAACGGGCTCACCATTGATCTTTGTTATGATGTCCCCCTGAAGAAGACCAGCCAGATACCCTGGTGACATGGGAAGAAGGCTGTCTATTCTGATTCCAGAACCGCTGTAGCTGTGATCGGGGAAAATACCTGTCTCCCCTGTATATGCTGTCCGTATGTATGTCCATGGCCCGTAAATTCCCAGATGCGACGCTGAAAGTTCCCCGAGCATTCTTCTTACAACATCATTAAAATCCGAGTTAACCAGAGCTGCTGCGGCTCTGTCCTGATATTTCAGGCGCATTGCCTCCCAGTCTACGCCGTGCATGTCACTGTCGTAAAAATTGTCTCTGAGCTGCCTCCACGCTGAAAGGAATTTCTGTCGCTGCATTTCGTCCCTGAACCGGGAATAGGGAGCAGTCCAGGAAAGCAGATCGCCATCTGTGTTCCTTACCGAAGACCCGTAGCTGAGGAAATAGACAGCACCGGCAGTCTCGCTGTCTGTAGGCTGGATTCTTGTGGGAGAGTAATCTCCGCTGGTCTCTCTTGTAAGGTTCTCTCCGTCCCAGTCTACAGAGTGCAGATCCATGCTGCCGGACATATCAGTAGAAGGAAAAAAGATCTTCCGTCCGTCAGGAGAAATTCCGAAAAAGTTGTAGTAGCCCTCTACGTGGCAAAGTTCCTCTGTTCGCATGTACAGATCAGTTGTATATGCGGTGACCACATCCAGGGGTGCATCAAGCAGATCGTCCCGAATATCCCTTTCTGCTTCCCAGTCTTCGGGGTCGAACCAGGCCTGAACTATTGCGTAGTCTCCATCATCCGTGCGGCTGGCCCAGATAAGTCTTCTACCGTCTGAAGGCCAGAGCGGCTGAAAATCATCATTAGGGTGACGGCTGACATTTACAACCTGACCACCACTGGCGGGAACGATAAAAACGTCTTCCCGGTGTGCCTCCACAGTTGTGCTGAATGCGATCCATCTTGAATCAGGCGACCAGGAGTGATGAAGAATGCCACCGAGATCACATATCCTTCTAGACCTGCCTGCTAGAACGTCCATGAAGTACAAGTATCCGTTACTGTCCAGAAAGGAGAAATCTCCTGAGGGGGCCCATTCTGCGTTCCGAGACACTTCGAGACCTGTGTTCTGCTCATCAAGTACAATACGGATCGGATCTCCTTCATTAATTTCCACTGAACCCAGAACGATCTTGATCTCGCCATTGAATTCCCGCTGAAAAAGCACCATGGATCCGTCATTACTGATCCTGGGTCGGCTTTCCAGCGCTTCGGTTGATGTTATTCTAACCGCATCATCAAGCTCACCATCGGTGATGGTTGCAGCATAGATCTCTCCTTCTGCTTCCATGACCATGAATGAGGCATCACGAGCAACTGCAAAATCTGATGTATATACTCCGGCCAGGGAAAGTTCTTCCATTGGAAAGGGAAGATCCACATTTGCAGGCAGATATATTTCTTCCATAACCATATCAGGCAGAGAAGCTCGAAAAAGCTTTCCTGCAGACTCGAAAACCACTGTTGAGCCATCGGCACTTACCGAAGGAAAAGTAATTCCACCTGTAACAGCTTGTGATACAGGGTCGCCACGAACATCGTAGAATCTGTCAAGCCCGAGCTCGTCTTCCATAACATAGAAAATATTGTTTTCTGAATCTGCCAGAGGCCATCTCTGATCGGTATTCAAGCAGGATAAAGGGCTGTAACTGTCAGACTCGACCATCCAGAGAGAACTTGCAGCACTGCCCGTGTAGTGCCTCCTCCACCATGGGGTAACTCCTCTTTCTATTACGTAGCCTTCGGGAACAGCCATCAGATCTTTCACCGATGCTGCCAGTTCAAGAGCAGGAGTCCCACCGTCAATTGATATTCTCCAGACCCAGTTCTGACCTCCCTCCCTTGATGATCGGAATAATATCTCATTACCAGTCCATCCCAGCACCCTGTCTTCACCACCATGAAATGTCAGCCTTTGGGAAACACCTCCGCTGGATGGCATCACATAGACATCACCACCACCTGTTGCGTCATTTGTAAATGCAACCCACTCACCGTCTGCACTGTATGACGGATGAGTGATGAATCCAACACCGGGAGTAAGACACCTGGAGATTCCTCCTGATACCGAGGCAGTCCAGAGTTTACCCCTCCAGCAGAAAACCATCTGAGAACCATCGGGAGACACTGATGGGAATCT
>JAOZLN010000180.1 GCA_029934845.1 Candidatus Sabulitectum sp. | reverse complement strand
ACCCCGGTGAGCCAGGCGTGTGTAATCACAGTGTCTGCTTCAATGAAATAAGCATCTGTGTACCCGGATAAGCCGTTAAACCACACAACGAAAGGACCCTCAGGCGCATTTCCCTCTGCAGGACCAGCCACGTCTCTGCATGAAGCAGCCACAAGGATCAGGTATATAAGGATGATGATTCTTTTCATGTTATTCTCCTGTGTATTCCAGTGACAGGCGAAGAGTTCTTCCCCGGCCCGCATAACCGTTTGTTTCTTCGTAACTAGTATCCAGAATGTTCAATAGCCCAAGATCAATCCTGACCTCGTGGGAGAAATATCTGCTTAGAGCAATATCTGCAATCCAGTATTCGCCCAGGAATTCACTCTGTGTTCTGTTTTTGAACCGCTTGCCCATACCATTCACACTCAGTTCAACAGCAAGGTCAAGAGGTAGTTCAATGTGACTGCCTCCCCCCCATGTATACTCCGGTCTGTACGGAAGAAGCATTCCCCTCCTGGGGGTATCCGCTGTTTCATCAGTGGCGATGTTCCAGGTAAATGTTCCTGACAAAGTTGCGAACCCCATAACAAAAGAGCTTGACAGCTCTACACCTTTTGAAAAAGAGGAAGAGATATTGGAAGGGCTCCAGACTCCAGAATCGTCTGGCAGCCATATAATTAGATTATCTGATGATGTGATAAATCCACAGATATCGCCTGCAAACGAGATTCCGGTATACCCTGCTCCTACCTCCGCACCTGTAGTTCTTTCACTTTCCAGTTCAGGATTGCCTGATGTATACCCGTCTGAAGGCCAGTAAAGATCATTAATAGTTGGTACTCTGAAATCCGAGAAAGCAGAAGTAAACAGATGAAAACTTTCCCTGCTCTTTTCAGCGGTCACTCTTCCGGAAAGATAAGTGCCCCAGTCCGAAGCAAATCGCAATCCCAGATCAGCAAAGAGAAAACCATGCTTTTTAGTCGCATGAATTGTTCCAAACTGCATTGCATGATCGTTTGTAGCGGAACTCTCAAGCCAGGTTCCGTTGAAACCGCCTCTGAGAGTTATCGGACCATTCCACTGCAGAGATGTTCTGACTGTAAAATCACTATGCGCGTCATCAACATCAAATGGCAGTGTCTGACGATAGTCCATAAGACTTGTACCCACACTCAGGTCCATCTCCAGACTCTTGTGAACAAGCGTTGCCCAGCCCTCTGCCTGACCCTGTTTTCTCTGCCCGTCACTTTCAACTGACCATGTGGGTCCTTCTGTATCTCCAGAGGCCCACGCGCCAAGAAATCCTATTCCTAGATTACTGTATCTTCCCGTAGTAAGAAGAGTTGTACTGTACCCTACCGTACCTGTATTTCCTATGTTACGCCTTAATGAAATTGCCGATCCGCGATGTTTCCCGTTAATGTAAACCCCGCCATTTGACAAAGTACAGAATGAAATCGAAAGAGGCTGCGACAAAAGAGGAGGCAGATAATTAACAGCCCCGGCACTGCCTGCGCCACTTCCTCCAGCTATAGCCCCTCCCCTTGCAATTTCCACCGATGTAAACACCGCTGGATCAAATATTCCAGCAGGCATGCCGTCTCGTGCAGAAACAATTGAAATGCCGTCTACCATGTAATCCACTTGAGAGGGATCTGCACCTCTGATGGAAACTGAGATAATCGGCATAGAACCTCCGTACTCCCTTACGCTAACCCCTGGAATACGACCATTGAGGTATCCCATACCTGATGTGGATAGCTCTGATAATTCATGATCAGTTAACCGTGTTGTTGAAGGAATGACATTTTTCAGAGACCCCCTAAAGGCAGTTACAAGAATCAATTCGCCATTGTCGAACACTGTCTCTTGAAGGTAAATAACTGTACTGTCTGAAGGTATTGGTCCACTCCAGTCTTTGAACCCGGTTGCATGAACAGAAATAGAGTCAGGCTCCGATCCATGAAGGCTGTAATGGCCAATGTGATCAGTAAAGCCGAACCATGTACCTTCACTGCCGACCCACGCGCCTGGAATGGGAGAACCATCGATCTGCTGAATAAAGAATCCTGAAGAAACAAGAATAAGAAAAAGCAAAATTCCCGCCTTTCACGGAAAGAGTGAAAGTCGCGGGACATCACAATGTCATTTTGTACTCATGCGATACTGCTCTTATGACATGATGCGCGGCACAGTGTCTGACTTCCGGAGGCATTCCGGTTACAGTGGCGCTACCGTGGCGGATTCTCACCGCTCTTCCTGTGCCCGCGACGATAGTAATATACTTTCTTACCCCGATCAAAGGATCGAGTTAATGCACTGAAGATAAATGTGGGGCATTTATGTTGCAGAAACATTCCTGGAATTGGTGACATCATGAAAAAAGGGGTCTCCTCTATTGAGAAAACCCCTCCGAATTTGTAACCCGATTAGTTGATAACAGGTCCAATAATAATCTCAGTCTCATCGGTGGCCATGGCCATTATTTCCCGAACCTTACCTCCGAAAACACTGCTCATAAGACCTGTGTTCATTCTTGAAACGATAACTCTGCCATCAGATGTTTCATAAACAGCAACTCTGCAAGGCATCATTGAAGAAACTATCCGATTTTCGTCACCTGTAAGAATTTCACCTGCAAGGTCAACGTTACAGAGCTCGATTACAGTAACTTTCTCCACATCGTAACCGCCCCTGGCAACTGAATTGTGTATTTCATGTGTTGCTGGAACCTTCCAGCCAATTTCCTCTGCATTGGCTATGATCATCTCAACGGTTTCATCGTGTGAAAAATTACTTTCCGATTCCGTGATCATGGCAGATGGTGCACTGAGGAAACCGAATACACCCATAAGGATTGCTCCAAGAACCACCCCGCCAAGTCCGGTAAATATTGTCTTTTTATCCATTTTCTTTATCCCTTTCCACTTCCAACGGTTCAGCATCAGCCAATCTGGCCGAAACACTGTCTTCTATTCTCCACGCCTTGTATCCATTCTTCTTTAATATTTCAACTGCCTTATCTGCAAAGTCACAATATCTGTCACGACAGTAAGTTATCACAGGTGTTCCTGCCGGAATAGTCTTCATATTTTCTTCAAAGTTTTCAAATGGCACACTGACAGCTCCGGGTATATGTGCCTGCTTGTATTCCTCAAGGGGTCTGACATCAATGAGCATTGGATTCACAGGAAGCTCAGATTTATCCAGTAAACTTCGATTCTGCCGGAGCTTGCTGAGAGAAAGCTGAATTTCCGGGAATATATGTTCTGAAAGCTGCTTCATCTGCTCAAGAAAGGCTACAATATCTTCCCCTGCAATAGAGTAGATTGAGAACCTTCCCCTTTTCTCCGAAACTACAAAGCTGTCTCTTTTTAACTTTTGCAGATGGTGAGAAACTGTTCTAACAGGAAGCCCTGTTACCTCGGAAAGTGATTCCACAGACCTCTCCGCCTGACAGAGAGCGTCAACAATGCGAATTCTTTCGGGGGATTCAACAAGTTTACCAATTCTGGCAAGACATTCGTAAAGTCGAATTCGTTCCATGCGTGTCCCCTTTCGCTGTTCGCAGTAACGCTCCAATGTTCGTTGGAATATAGGATTTAAGAAGGGTCTGTCAAGTTTAGTTGAGAAACACAATTCGTGCCCTCACTGACGGTACTTTCTCTGTTTCAGGAAGTTAGTTTCTTATCTTTCGTTCCAGAAGTCCTGCTTGAACTTTGATCCTTTAACCATGGCGAGAGCCTGATCGATGGAATGATCCATATTGTTGTACCAGAAAGAACCGGATCTTCCCATAAGGAAAAGCCCCTCTGGAACTTTGATGGAAGACAGTTTCTCTTTGTAATCAAGAGTATACACCGGATAGGTTTCCTGTATCTTCTGCCAGTCAATGAACATTACATCATCGCCATGGATGGCTCCGACGCTTTTCAGATCTTTAAGCAATTGCTCCCGTATGATATCGGGATTCTTCCAGAAGTCAGTCTCAGAGTTACAGGTGATCTCTGCTATTACACTTCCCCTGCCTGCTGGTACACAATCCGCCCTGAAATTCCTGGGAACAGTAAGCCTGCTGAAGATCAGATCTTCATGGCCGAAATAACACCACTGGTAGTCATTCCCGGTAATCTCTGTTTCTATTGCCACATTTGCAATCAGTGTATTAATGAATTTAAGTTTTGTTTCCGGATAAAGAATAGTAATCGGCGCAGTCCAGAAAACCCTGTCAGCCTGAAGAATTTCTCCGCTTTCAAGTTCTACACCGGATACAACACCATTTTCTTCCGTGAGCCCCTTTACAGCAGTAGAGTAGCGAAGAATTCCCCCGTGCGTTTCAATTCGCTTGCACTGGAGATCGCAAAAAGTTTGAATTCCACCTGTTGCCGGATAATAAAATTTGGTTTCAACGGGTTTTGGAAGCAACATTCCTTTTACCAGAGACATCAATGAATCTGCTTTCACTCTGTTGTCAATAACTGCCCTGTTCACCCCTGCCTGAGCCCAGTCTACATGCAGTTCCTCAGCAGATATCCCTGTGAATTTTCTAGTGTATCCCGAAAAGAAGAAACTGTACAGGTTCTCACCGTATCTCGATCTTATAAAGTCTGCAAAACTCTTAACTTCCGGTATATCCGGCTTATTGAAAAGATCAAGAAAGCTTTTCCAGAGAACAGGAAAAGGGAGGCCCATAACGGAAGCAAGAGTAAGTGGCCAGTTCCTGTATTTGCCTGCCATGTGAACGCTGCTCTTGCGACTGATCTTAACAAAACAATCAGCCAGTATCTCGCGGAGGTAGGAATCCACTTCGGTGTTGAAGGTGTGAAATCTATGTGGACCTATATCAAAGTCAAATCCGTCAACATGAAAACTTCTGGCCAGACCACCTGGTGCATCTTCCTTTTCAAGGACTGTAACCAGTTCCCCGGTATCTGAAGACAGTATTCGTTCCGCAAGGGTAAGCCCCGAAAGACCAGCCCCCACTATAACAGTTCTCAATTGTTGCCCCTTCTTCCTGAAAGCAGCAGAGCTGCAGTTCCGCCTAACATCAGCAAAACGGCCATGGAAAGCCAGAGCACGTGTACACTGAAGCCCGCTTCAATTACCGAAAGCCCTCCCGGAAGTGTTCCTGATACCCCTGCAAGTTTGAAGCCGGCCACCCATCCTGCCTCTACAGTTCCCAGGCTTAGAAGACCGTGAACTGGCAGAGCCATGGTGAGATCAGTTATTGCGCTGGCGGTAAATATCTGCCACAGAGGAAGGCCGTGAACACCCACCGCGCGAAGCAGCGCGTAAAACATGAAAAGCTTAACTGCCCACCCTGTGACACTAAGACCCATGGCCAGCATTACAGCTGATCTTCTGCCTGATGTTATCGCAGTTGCTTCTGTAAGTTCTTTCAAAAGTGTCACAAACTTTCCTGAACCGAATATTTTCTTCACAGGCCTTATAAAAAAGGAAAGAATGAATGGAAGAAAAAAAAGTGACAACAGGCCAATAACAGAAACTGAAGCAGCTACGTATACTACTGGACCTGAGAGACCTGCAACAAAACTGCATGCAACCACAAAACCCATTGCGATCACATCCATGATCTTTGCAAGCATAACAGTTGCTGCTCCGTTTCCAAACGGCAGGTACGCATATTTTCTAAA
>JAOZLN010000179.1 GCA_029934845.1 Candidatus Sabulitectum sp. | reverse complement strand
GCATCCATATCCAGATCATTGTCCATATCAGCGAGAACAACCCTTGAAGGTCCGTTTCCAGCACCGATGTGATGAGTTTCCCAGGAAAAGCCATCTCCGTCCAGATTCTCGTACCATAACAGAGAATCCGCGGAGTACAGACCAACAAGAAGATCCATATCACCATCGCCATCGATGTCTGCACAATCTGTCCAGCGAGCAGCATCAGCAAAATCATCTACTTCGTGCCTAAGGTTGAGAGCAGCCTCGCCTGCGACGGAAAAATCTATTCCGCTGCTGAAATCAAAAGCTGTACCAAAAGTGGTTACAGGTCCGGGTGTTCCCGGTCCGGCGGACCAGTCTGTCTGGGTTTCGGTTCCGTCGGCGAAGCAGAGCCCCGCAGATATCACCAGCAAAAATACAAAAAGTTTCATGGAAATCCTCCCTCTTTTTTGACGATCCTAAAGAACAGCGTTAGTAATACGCTGCGGTTCTTTACAGCGTGCCATATTCTGTCAGATGCTAATTATTCAAGAAAAAATTTTCACCTTAGCAAAATCTTGACAACATAGTATTATATACAGTTGGGCTTCCACAAGCGAAGACTCTTCAGAACCCTGCTTCCTACGGTGCTTCTTTTGTTCTTTCAAGTACTGAGACGTCCCTTCAGAGAAACTCCCGGGGTGCGATCAAAGCAGCATTCTAAGTCCCTGTTTTTAAAAGTCAGTAATCCGGCTGCTTCGGTGGCCGGGTTTTTCAGTATGTAACCGCAAGGCCGAACATCACAAGGTTTTTTGCAAGATCCATTGGAATGGCAAACTCAAAGCCGATTGACTCCGGTATCCATTCTTCCTCTTCGCTACCGGAAAGACCGTACATTACGCCAGCGTTGATACTGTGGTGCAGTTTGTTCTCCACTTCGTCCCAGTCGTTGTTCCCATCTGAATTTTCTGGAATGTTTATAAGATCAGGCCCGTACCCGGCATCCCATCCAGCGTACACTTCAAGCGAAGAACCCAGAAGATAACCTGCTGAAATGCCGAATTGGGTGGAAAGAAGTTTTGCCGGTACGATATAGCTTGCCCCTGCAATAAGAGAAAGGGCAGCTTTGTTCGTTGGACCGAAAAAACCCACTCTCATCACAGGGCCAATACCCCACGCCCTGCCTGAAATTCCTATATCTATCTTTTCGGTGGCGCCGGAAAGAAAAGTAACGCTGGGAGAAACAGGTACATTATCGATATCTTCTTCTCCTGCTTCTCGTCGGTCATCTGCATTAAAATATGCAGGCATAGCAACAGCCCCTGTAACAGTCATATGGTTCTCACCCAGGGTTCTTGCCCCGATCATTGAACCGTAGTAACAACCTTGTCCCACTGCGAGAAACGCTGTCATACAAATTGCTTTGACTAATTTCATGGTGTTTCCTTCCTTCCATACTCCGTTGTATATGATACCCATTAGATAACAAGGAAAGTGTTTTTTTTCAATACACCGCTGAAAGGATGAAAAATGTTCAGAATTGCAATACTTCTTTCCGGGTGCGGCAACATGGATGGGGCAGAGATCCACGAAAGCGTTGCTGCAGCAATTGCCATTGATCAGAAAGGCTGGAATATTGTTTACACTGCTCCTGATGTGCCCCAGAAAAGAACCGTTTCTTACATGAGCGGAAAGAACATTGCACCCAGAAATGCCCTGGAGGAAAGTGCCAGAATTGCCCGTGGATCAGTTAATGCCCTCGCAGAAGAACTGCTTGACAGCATTGACGCTATAGTTATTCCAGGAGGTATGGGAGCGGCATTGACCCTTTGCGATTTTGCTCTGCGTGAAGAATCATGTCAGGTGCATCCGGAAGTAGAGGCTTTTATCAAGAGTGCGCACAGAAGAGGAATTCCCATTGGCGCAATGTGTATCGCTCCTGCTCTTGTGGCTCGATGTATTCCAGGGGTAGCAGTTACTACAGGAACAGATCACGGTACTGCTGAAAAGATCAGAAAAATGGGTTGCGAGCATTTTGACTGTTCTCCGGAAGAATCGTACACAGACAATAAGAACAGAGTGGTAACTACCCCGGCATACATGACCGCAGACGGTCCGGCACAGGTATTGAAAGGTGCGGAAAGCATGATTAACGCCCTGGAAAAGCTGATCAGTCTGTGAGTTTTCCGGTCCATACTGTAACCGAATGATTTTCGTAATCTACCACAACAGGCAGATCCAGATTCATTGGTGGAAACGAACCTTTGATCAATCTCAGCTCTCGCCTGTTTGAGACTGAAGAGTAGGAGTTAAGGTACTTTTTTGTTTCTGTGAGAACGTCGTTGAATGAGAACCAGTTGTCATGGTCGAATTCCATGAACCACAGAGCCAAGGCATAGCTTCCAAGAAAACCACTGTAAAATACATCAGAGTAACAGTTCTCACAGGGAAAACCAGTTGTCCCTTGAACATAGCTGAGAAATCTTTGAGTATCATCCACCACTGTGAGGAATTCATTCAGGTTCTCAAAATAAAATGGCATTCTTTTTAGTTCGAAACAGTCCGGAAGAACTCTTTCCTGCATGCTCTCAATAAAATTATCCATGAAGCTCCTTCCTGCATCTTTGCAATATGATCCACCTGGCATGAAGTTGCAATCGGAAAGGTTGACAATTTTCGAATGTGGCATTAGGGTACCACTATGATAGAAAGAGAGGGCGAACATTGAGTCAGTTGTTGAAGATCTCTGAAGCGGCTTCCATTGCAATGCATGCTTTAATTCTGCTTGCAGAAAAGCAGGGAGAACTGCAGAGTAACAGCAGAATTGCCGAAGCTTTTAACATCAGCGCCAACCACTCATCAAAGGTTTTACAGAGATTGATAAAGTGTGGTTTTGCCGGGGCGGTCAGGGGGCCGGGAGGTGGCTATTTCCTTGCAGTTGATCCAGCTGAAGTATCACTTCTTGATGTTTACATAGCAGTCGATGGCGAGCCGGATGTGTCGGCCTGTCTGTTCGGCAGAGGCAAGCACTGTTCGCTGGACGTTTGCCTTTTCAGCGAGCTGATCTCTGATACTGAAGCTCTTCTTCAGAAGCACCTGGGTTCAGTAACTCTGGCTGACTACATGGATAGGGATATTGGTCTTCCGGCAACGGGAAAAAGTAACGATAACGATACGGATCAACAAAGGTTTCCAGGAATACAACCTGGAAGAAAATCAAGGAGATAATCATGAGTATGTTCTGCTATCAGTGCCAGGAAACTCTGGGAAACAAAGGGTGCACAGTAAACGGTATTTGTGGAAAAAAGGGAGATACTGCAATTCTTCAGGATCTTCTTATCTACACTGCAAAGGGCATCAGTGTTGTTGCAGACAAAGCAGGTAAGAACGATAAGGATATCAGCCATTTTGTAACAAAGTCCCTCTTTACAACGATCACTAATGTCAATTTTGATGATGACAACCTTATTGGTATCATCAAACAGGGTCTGGCTCTTCGTGAAGAGATCAAGACCAGATACAATGTTTCCGGCGACCTTCATGACAGCGCAGTATGGACTGCAGAGACAAAAGAAGACTTCCTGAAGAAAGCAGAAACTGTTGGGGTTCTTGCCACAGAGAATGAGGATGTTCGTTCTCTCCGTGAGCTTCTTACTTACGGTCTTAAGGGAATTGCTGCATACGCAGAGCATGCATATGTGCTTGGTTTCGAGGATCAGGCTGTCTTTGATTTTATGATTGAAGGGCTTGCTTCAACAACGAAGGACTTCAGCGTTGATGAAATGATCGCCCTTGTGATGAGAACAGGCGAAGCAGCTGTTGGAGCCATGGCCATACTGGACAAGGCAAACACAGAGACATACGGTAATCCCGAGATCACTGAAGTGAATATTGGTGTTAGAAACAACCCCGCAATCCTTATTTCCGGTCATGACCTCAAGGATATGGAAGAACTGCTGAAGCAGACTCAGGGAACAGGTGTTGATGTTTACACCCACGGTGAGATGCTTCCTGCCAACTACTACCCTGCATTCAAAAACTATGACAATTTCGTTGGGAACTACGGTAATGCCTGGTGGCTTCAGGATAAAGAATTTGCCTCCTTCAACGGCCCTGTTGTAATGACAACAAACTGTCTTGTTCCACCGAAGAAATCATACATTGACCGCGTTTTCACCACAGGCAATGTTGCATTCCCGGGTGTTACAAATATCGCAGACAGAGCTGAGAATGGTGAAAAAGATTTCTCGGAAGTGATCGCAATGGCCAAGACACTTCCTGCTCCTATCGAGATAGAGACTGGCAGCATCGTTGGTGGATTCGCCCACCATCAGGTATTTGCCCTTGCAGACAAGGTTGTGGAAGCGGTTAAGTCCGGTGCCATCAAAAAATTCATCGTTATGGCTGGTTGTGACGGTCGCCACAAGAGCAGAGATTACTACAGAGAATTCGCAGAAGCTCTTCCCAAAGACACCGTGATACTTACAGCAGGTTGTGCAAAGTACCGCTACAACAAGCTTAACCTTGGCGATATCGGCGGAATTCCACGGGTTCTTGATGCAGGTCAGTGCAACGACAGTTACTCTCTTGCTTTGATCGCACTCAAGCTGAAAGAAGTATTCGAACTGGAAGACATCAACGAGCTGCCGATCGTTTACAACATAGCATGGTACGAGCAGAAGGCTGTTACAGTGCTTCTTGCTCTGCTTCACCTGGGTGTGAAGAATATCCATCTCGGGCCCACACTTCCGGCATTCCTTTCGCCTACAGTTGTAAATGTTCTTGTTGAGAACTTTGGTATCGCTGGAATAGGTACAGTTGATGACGACATCAAAAACCTGATAGGTTAACGGAATAGAGATAGCAGGCAGGCCACCGGCTTCTATTGCTGGTGGCCTGTTTTTTACAGGAAGAATGAAATTGAATTTTTTACCGGGGAAGTAAGTTGATGATCTGGTCCAGATGATCTGATGTAATAAGGTTGCTATTCCGTTCTTCTGCCAGTGCAGCAAGAACATGAACCCTGATCTCCTCTGGAGAAAGTACGGTTTCAGTAGAGATATAGCCATTTTCCTGGAAGTAATCCTGAAGCTCCTCTGTCTTAGAAGTAGGCCATCTTCGAATTTCTTTGTTTTTCAGACCGGCGATGATCGCCGCACCGTTGCCCTCAAGATTTTCTGCAAGTCTGGTAACAGGATCAATGAAGTTTTTCGAAACACAACCTGAATTTTGAATAACCATTCGGTTCACTTTCTCACTCCGGCCGATGCGCCAGCATCTGCAGGCATTTTTCACTGCGGCGGCAGTTGCATAAAGAGTATCAAGCTGCTTTTCCGAGCCAGTAAATAATTTTCTGCCGCCGTGGTTGAGCAGAGTCTTGAATTGCCCCCATTTCTCTATCCTGAGGTTCAGCAGTTCGAAAAGAAGAGCATTGTCAGTGATAAGATGCCAGAGGTGCAATCCGTTAAGATTTTCATCCATTGGGTTTATTCCTGGAACGCCCAGGATTCTGCCGTATTCATAACGGGTCATGTCATGGGGTGGAACGGAAGAATCAGAGGTAAATCTCCGGTCAGGGTCAGGAAGTAAAAGAGGGAAAGAATCTGCAGCCCCCAGATTCCGGATCTTACCCAGATCAAACATGCGGTGCTGCGTTCCGGTACTTTCAAGTTTGCTGAGCCATTTACCGATCTCGTCGT
>JAOZLN010000178.1 GCA_029934845.1 Candidatus Sabulitectum sp. | reverse complement strand
CGAAAAGCCTCCCAGCCTGTACTGACCATCTCATTATTCTTTAGAAATTCGTCCCCGTCCGGAGATCCTGGAATTGGAAGGAAACAGGCGAACTGAGCCCATTCCACTCTACTGGATCTTGCAAACTCTATTGTTTTTTCAATGTCTTTTTTTGTCTCACCTGGAAGCCCCAGAATAAAATATGCTGCTACCGGCAATTTGTGAGAGTGGATAAGGTCTATGCTTTTCTTTATGGCCGCTGTTGTGGTTGCCTTTTTGATCTTCTTGAGTATTCTGTCCGAGCCGGATTCAATTCCGCAGTGAACAACATACCATCCCGCCTTCTTCATAAGGATCAGAAGTTCATGATCAAGAGCGTCAAGCCTGACTCCGTTGGGAGTGGAGAACAGTACCGGAAGATTCTTTCTTATGGCTATTTCACAGAATTCCTTTGCATAGTCTTTATCAAATGTGAAATTATCGTCTTCAATATGGATCTCAGCCACACCATACTCTTTAACCAGAAGCTCTATTTCCTGCCAGACCTGATCAAGCGGTCTGTGACGAATCCTGCGACCTGTTACTCGGAAACCGGCACAGAACGTACAACGATACGGACAACCTCTGGTGGTAAGTATTGGCGCATATGGCAATCTTTTAAGCACAACTCCATTGGGAAGCCCTCTGTATTTTTCAGGAGGAGCAAGATGCCAGGCTGGAATAGGAAGAAGAGAAAGATCAAGTACTTGTCGGGGATGGGTACTTTTCAATTCCTTTTCATTATAAATAACCCCGGCAGGTGCTTTTTCCGGAAACTCCAATGCTTCAAGAACAGACTCTTCGGCCTCTCCTATAAATATCGCATCTACCAGCGGAAAATCAAGAAAAGCCTTTTCGGCCACGCAGGAAGCATGCGGATCACCAAGCCAGAGTTTTGTCTGAGGAAGAGCTTTCTTAATAGTTGAAACCAGGGGCTTAAGCAGGAATACATCAGAAGTAAATGCGGACAGCATAAGAATTTCAGGGTTTGAACTCACCACGTCCGCTATCAGCTCATCGCCGTCTTTCTCCATCTGAGTAAAATCAAGAAGTACTATCTGATGCCTGGCTTTCTCCAGTACTGCTCCCAGGTACAAAAGACCGATCGGAGGAACAAGGTTAGTGCCGCTGCCACCTGGCCTGGGTGGATAAAACAGGGTTATTCTCATTGCTCCACAGGCTCCACCCGGTAGATCTCTATTGTGTATCTGCCATCATCCCAGCGGGGACTATCTAAACACTGCAGTTCAGATCCTGGAGGCAATAGCGCTTTTACAGCATCTATATTACCATAAGGCAGCATGAATGATGCTATAACCATGGTGTAAGAAACACCTTCACTCAGCGTTGCATGTTCTTGAAAAACATTCTTGAACGGAACGGGAGAATCAACTATACCGCACTCCGGATAAGAGAAATACATATCATCAATTTCTGAAACCAGAACGGTGTCGCCAAGTGACGCTGCAAAAAGTGCCGCTTCCTTGTGATGCATCAAAGGTTGAACGCATGCCAGAGACGTATCAAACTGATAATCATAGTGCTGTGATCTGTTTGCAACAGCAGTAGATACCACAAAGATAACTCCTATGGCAAATGCTGTTTTGTGAGAATAGTATTTAAACAGCATAACAATTGAACCCAGAATAATTATCGGATAAGCAGGCATTACATATCTGAAAAGATTAAGTGCTGAATCTGGCGACACAAGAACTATCAACACATGAAAAAGAACTATTAACACAGGCATAAGAATGAAAACAGAAAACACTCTGCCAAGAACAAGTCTGTGTCTGATCTTGTAGACAACAAGAAGAACTGTGACGAAAACGAGAAAGAGAATTCTGTCCGGAGGAAAGAAAAGAGTCGGGAAAAGCAGTATCAGAATAAATGGCAATAATCTTCTGTCTTTGTCACGCCCGATCCCTCTGATCATTCCAGCCAGAGCCACGGTTACCGGAAGCCACCTGAAATCCTCAGAGATCAGATGAGAACCAAACAGTCTGAGCCGGATAGCCAGCCAGTTTGCTTCCAGTACAGAACCCTCTCCCATGTAGGTAGGAAAGAAAAAATAACCGTTAACCAGAAGATTGATAAAGCCGGTTACTGCAACAACAAGAGTCGGTGAAAGAAACAGGAGAAGGCGAAGTGGCTTCTTAAAACCTGTTTGAAAAAATTCTGCCAGGAAATATGCTCCGGCAAGAAAGATGGCCTGTTCCCTGAAAATTATTGCAAGCGCACAAAAAAGAGCTGCAAACACATATTTTTTCTTTACATAATAATAGAGCGACCAGACAACAGCGGCAACAACGGCGCTTTCCGGCATGGGCCTTAAGGCCTGAGTAATAAACAGGGGGCTTACTAAAAGAGCAAGAGCAGAGATCCATCCAGCCAGTTCGCATGAAAGCAGCCTGCCCAGCCTGTACATTCCCCATATGCTGATGAATGTGGCAATTGCCGGAAGAAGCCTGGCAACCCACAAAGAATTTCCCAGTGCCCCGGAAAGCAATGCCCACATCCAGAAGAACAGTGTGGGATGCCCCATGGCCTGCTCGCCTTTTTCAGTGCCGGATGCGAACGGAGTAAAACCATTGCTGCGGATCCAGTCTGTTGTTTTGTATCCGTAACCCAGCGAATCACCAAAAAGTGGAACCGAGAGTGAAAGAATGTATATAACAGCAACCAGAACAAGACCTGTAGAAATAAGTCCGGTTTCTGAATTCAATTTCACTTTCAAACCTTTCAGCTTTTCCGGATCCAGGAGGCCGCAAAAAGACCGTCCAGCCCGGCATCCGGTGGAAAAATGGAAAGAAATCCTTCGCTGGATACCAAACCAGCTGGAGCTGGAAATGGAATTCGTTCAAATATTCTGTTCTCGCCTTCAAAAGAAAGAACGATCTCAGAATTCTCCGCTGGCTCAATACTGCACGTGGAATACACCAGAACTCCGCCGGGTTTTACCGCCCTTGCCGATGCCTGAAGCATTTTCCGCTGAATAACAAGAAGCCCCTTCTCAAGCTTTGGCGTCCAGTTCCACCGGGCATCAAACCTTCTTCTGTAAACACCTGTGTTTGTACACGGGGCATCAACTATCACCTTGTCAAATTGACTTTTAAATGGAAGTTTTGTGCAGTCTGCTGCAAGCGGGAAACAATCCTTCCAGCCCATTCTTTCTTTATTCTCCAGCCACCTGCCCATCCTGTTCTTCTTCTTGTCAAGCGAGATTATGAACCCGGTATCAGACAAATGTGCCGTTTTGCCTCCTGGAGCAGCACCCACCTCAAGAACATTATTCCCTGGAAGTTTCGCCATTCCCTGCCCTACAAGAGCTGCAGATTCATCCTGAATGTAAAATTGATCCGGGGGCAGGAAAGCCCCGTGACGTTCAATGACCCGATAACGGTCAAGGAACAATCCGGGGGTTGTATTCTCTGGTATCTGTCCAAATGCATATCCCCCAAGGGAAGGCGGTTGGTTGTTCCAGTCAAGCAGCCTTTCCGTAACCGTTTCTCCGTAACGCTGCAACCATCTTCCAACCAGTTCCTCCGGATGGGAATACATGATGTGGTATGGAAGATCGCTCTTCTCTTTGTGACTGGCCACCTTACGCAGAACAGCGTTCACAAGGCCTCTGGTCTTCCTTTTCGAATGAGCCTGCACTGTGGCGGATACTGCAGCATGAGCCGGAGTACCAAGAACAAGAAGCTGCACAGCACCTATTCTGAGGCTGCAGAGAACATCGGCATCGAAAGAGTCAAGTGATTGTCTTACGTAACGGGCAAGCACATGATCTATCCTTTTCCGCCAGATGATCGCTTCACGGTACATTCGAGTAGCGAATGCCATGTCTTCTGAAGAAAGAGGAAGCCGTTCCTGACTTCCTCTCAGTAGAAGACATGCCTGTGATCTGGAAGAAGAGCCCTTAGACGTTATCAACCCGCTCCATATCGGGGAAGTACTTCTTAAGCGACTTCTCAACTCCGAATTGCAGTGTCATAGTGGCAAAGGCACAACCGTGACATGAGCCCTGAAGCCTGACCTGAACTACTTTATCTTCAATACCAATAAACTCTATGTCTCCACCATCAGCCTGAAGCATCGGGCGTATTTCCTCCAGCTTTGCTCGTACATTCTCTGCGTTGAATTCCAGAACTTCGCTCATTTCGTTTCCTTTCGTCAGCTAACCTGTATCTGTGCCAGCACAAGGGCCACAACAGTCATAAGTTTGATAAGAATATTCAGCGATGGACCACTGGTATCTTTGAAAGGGTCACCAACAGTATCTCCCATTACGGCAGCATCGTGACTTGGTGAGCCCTTGCCACCCATGTTACCTGCTTCAATAAACTTCTTCGCATTGTCCCATGCTCCACCACTGTTTGACATAAAGATGGCTAGCAGAACACCTGTTACTATAGAGCCTGCAAGAAGCCCTCCAAGAGTCTCAGCTCCATTGCTTCCAAAACCGAAATAAACAAGAACAGGTACTACAAGTGCCATAATACCAGGAAGGATCATCTCGTGAAGAGCCCCCCGTGTGGCAATGTCAACACATTTCTCAGTCTCAGGATCGGCAGTGCCCTCCATAAGACCTTTGATATCCCGGAACTGTCTGCGAACCTCTTCCACCATTTTCATGGCAGTTTTGCCCACAGCACGCAGTGTAATGGAGGCAAAGACGAAAGGAAGAAGACCTCCAAGAAACAGACCTGCGATCACATTCGGATTTAAAATATTTATGCCTGCCTCAAAAAGACCGGTAACCTCGGCATACGCCGAAAAAAGCGCAAGAGAGGTCAATGCTGCTGAGCCTATTGCAAAACCCTTGCCCATGGCTGCAGTTGTGTTGCCCAGCGCATCAAGCTCATCGGTTCTTTTTCTAACCTCTTCAGGAAGACCTGCCATCTCGGCAATACCGCCGGCATTGTCTGCAACCGGCCCGTATGCGTCCACAGACATGGTCATTCCAACATTCATAAGCATACCCAGAGCAGCAAGTGCAATTCCGTAAAGACCTGCGTAGTGGTAGCTGACCAGAATAGCTGCAACGATGAACAATATCGGCCCGATTGTAGATTCCATGCCCACAGCTATGCCTTCAATTATTGTGGTTGCCGGCCCTGTTTTTGTCGCTTCTGCTATCTGCCTGACCGGCTTACTGCTGGTGTAGTACTCTGTGATAAGTCCAATTACTGTACCGGAGATCACACCTGCGGCAATGGCCCAGAACACTCCAACAGAAATTCCAAGAAAATTCACTGCCCAGAAAGCCGATGCTATGGCTAAACCGGCACTGATAAATGTAGCGTTACGAAGCACAGCATGGGGCGAACCCTTGCTGAACAGCTTCACAAAAAATGCACCAACAAAACTTGCCACAGTTCCCAGTGCTGCAAGAACAAGAGGAAGGGCTATCAGAGAAGTTTTGCCAATATGGGAAACATCGGCAGCAGTACCGGAAAACAAAGTGGAAACCCCTGCAGCATCCATACCGAAGGCAAGAACAACTGCAGCTATAATACAGCCTGCAAACGATTCAAAAAGATCAGCTCCCAGTCCAGCAACATCTCCAACATTATCACCAACATGATCAGCAATTACAGCCGGGTTGCGTGGATCATCTTCAGGGATTCCTGCTTCAAT
>JAOZLN010000177.1 GCA_029934845.1 Candidatus Sabulitectum sp. | reverse complement strand
CACTGTTCGGGAGAATCAAGGATCCATTGACTGATTCTTTCGTTAAGGACTGTAAGCACATCTGATACGGAATTTTCCTGTGAAAAGAAGAGAGGTTCATCGATCTCCAGAAGATATCTGGAATCCTTCTGCCGGGTGATGTGCATTGTAACAACAGGCACACCAAGTTTTCTTGAAAGAACAGCTGGTGCCACAGGTGTCCGGGCATCCTGGCCCATAAATGTAATGAACTCGCTCTGTACACCCCTGGTATTCTGGTCAATGAGCATACCCAGTGTTTTGTTCTCCCGCAGAAGGCGCAGCAAGGGACCGGCCCCAGCGTTCCGGTCTATGGTCTGTATGCCTGGTTTCTGTCTAAGTTTGTCGAGTACTTCGGTGGCTCCCTTTTGCGAAAGTGACCTTCCAACAACACCTATATCAAAACCAAGCAGTTTCATGGCTCTGGGAAGAAGCTCCCATGGGCCGAAATGAGCTGTAACTGCAATGACTCCTTTGTTGCAGGATAGGGCTTCTTTCATGTTTGCGGATCCCTTTACGATAACCATCTTCCTGAAAGTTTCATCGCTGCGGTAAGAAAGGTAGAAGAAATCAAAGAACCCTGTAAGAACACTTGTGTAGATCTTAGCTGCAGAGGTAGATATGCCGTTATTTTTCATTATGCCACGGCTGTGTTTCTGTATTACACGATTTGATGGTAATGGAAGGATTGAAAGCAACTTTCCAAGCATGAAAGCGTTGAAACGTGAGATTAACCTTGGTGTGACTACAGCGGTAATAATGACGAGTTTTACCGCAGGTACTGTTAATGCATGGCGCAGGGTTTTGAATGGTATTTTCTTCATCATAGTGCAGGAGAATACATATTGTGAAGCCTGACTGTCAAGAATAGGCGGATATCTTCGGATCATCAAGAGAACCGAGTATATTTCCTGCTAATCCAATGGAAGGAATCTTCAGTGGCACAAAAACCGGTAGAAAAACTGATTCTGGTAGATACGCTCAGTCTTCTTTATCGAGGTCACTACGCAATGATGAAGAGCCCCCTCAGAGGTGTTGATGGCATGGTCACCAGCGGGTTGAGTTTCTTGCTTAAGGAGCTTTATGCCATAATAGACTCAAATCCTGATTGTCTTGTTGCCGCTATTAGCGATGCGCCGGGGCCCACCTTCAGGAAAGATCTGTTTCCACTGTACAAGGCAAACAGACCTCCAACTCCGGATGATCTGAGAGCTCAGACTCAGACAGCCAGAGAGCTGATACCCCTGCTGGGTATCCCTTTCGTAGAGAAAGTCGGGCTTGAGGCAGATGACATCATCGCAGGTTTTGCCCTGGAATCTTCTGTTCCCGTTCTTGTATTGTCTCCGGACAAGGATCTGCTTCAGTTGGTTAACAGCAATGTATCTGTTCTTCGGCCGGGGAAATACGGCAGATCTTCAACAATGGTTCAACAGGGGGATGTGACAAGGATCATGGGTGTGCCGGCTGAATATGTAGCTGATCTTCTTGCTTTGATGGGTGACTCTTCAGACAATATTCCAGGTGCCCGGGGCATTGGTCAGAAAGGTGCAATAAAGCTCATAACTCAGTTCGGTGGTATAGAAGCCATCTATAAGAATGTTTCACAGGTAAAGTCGGATTCTCTTCGGAAGAAACTCTTGGAATCCCGCGATATGGTGGAGTTGAGTTTAGAACTTACCAGGCTGGACAGGCCTCTTTCCCCAGAGCTAAGAGGAATGGATCTTACACTGAAAGAACCTGACCTGAACAAGGTGATGCCTATTCTGTCCAGGCTTGCGTTTTCCAGAATAGCCAGTCGACTGGAAATTGAGCTGCCTGATCCAAAGGATAATTCACTAAATCAAGAGCAGTTTTCATGCAGAGTTAACATCGTTGAAGATATTGAAGAAATGGATTTGCAGGGAAATGGCCCGGTCTGTATCGATACGGAAACAACATCTGTCGACCCGTTGAATGCAGAACTTATTGGTTTTTCATTGACATCCGCAGCAGATCAGAGCTGGTACCTGCATTTTGCGGAATCTGACAAAAAGGATCATCTACTGGCATCACTGGAAACTCTGCTGAACAGCAGAGGATATATTGCCCAGAATGCCAAGTATGACAGCCGTGTTCTTCACAGGTACGGAATAAGCCTTCCAGTGCCTTCAGAAGACCCGTATCTTGCAGACTACATACTCAGATCTGATGCCCGTAGTCACGGTTTAAAGAATCTCGTTCCTTTCTGGCTGGGGAAAACCATGAAAACATTTGACGAGATCTCAAGCGGTACCGGATCACTGATTGGAATTCCTGTAGAGTCAGTTGCTGAATACTGCTGCGCAGACTCTGCATCTACTCTTGCTTTGGCAAACAGATTATCAATTGAATTTGCAGACGAGCCAGAGCTTGAGAAACTTTACAGAGAGGTAGAGCTTCCACTCTCTTCAGTTCTGGCAGACATGGAGAACCGGGGCATAGGTATTGACAACGAAGCGTTGCGCCACGAGGGAGACCTTATAAGCAGTAAGATCTTCCAGCTGATGACACTGGCATCCAGTCAGACCGGCAGATCGGTAAATCTGGCCAGTCCCAGGCAGGTAGCATCAATCCTCTTTGATACTCTAAAGCTGAATCCGGTTAGAAAGACATCAAAAGGTGCCAGGTCAACAGACATGACAGTTCTCACAAAACTTCGCAATGAACATCCGTTTGTAGAGACTCTTATTGAGTTCAGGGAGCTTTCAAAACTGTTGAATACCTATGTTCAGAAACTCCCGAATTATGTTAATTCTCAAACCGGACTGATTCATACAAATTACAATCAGGCAGTTACTGCGACGGGAAGGCTTAGCTCTAGCAATCCAAATCTTCAGAATATTCCCATCAGAACAAGCAGAGGGCGGGAAATCAGAAGATGCTTTGTTCCACCGGTAAAGGGGCATGTTTTTGTCACTGCAGATTATTCCCAGATCGAACTGCGGATCCTTGCACACCTGGCAGGGGAGGGTGTACTGAGAGAAGCATACAGAAATAATGCCGATATTCATTCGCAGACCGCCCAGGCTCTTTTCGGTAACGCAGACCCGGATAACAGAAGAAAAGCAAAGGAAGTTAATTTTTCTATCATATACGGTATCAGTGCTTTCGGACTTGCCCAGAGGCTTTCTGTCTCAAGGGGAGAGGCTGCCGGGATCATCAGCCGCTATTACGAAACATATCCAGAGGTGCAGAGATTTTACACTGATATGGTGAAAATTGCTGAAGAAGCCGGTGAAGCAAGAACCATTCTTGGCAGAAAACGATCATTCACAGGAATGAAAGAAGCCAGAGGTCCTTCCCGCAAGCAGATGGAGAGGGCAGCCGTTAATTCTGCGGTTCAGGGTTCTGCTGCTGACATTATTAAACTGGCGATGATAAAGGTGGGAAACAGACTGAAGAGGGAACTTCCAGGTTCCGGACTGGTACTGCAGGTACACGATGAACTGGTTCTTACATGTCCTGAGGATAAAAAAGTAAAGGCAGAGTTAATACTGAAAGAAGAAATGCAGGGAGCCTTCAGGTTGGATGTACCTCTTACCGTTGAAACTGGTTCCGGTTCCAACTGGCTTGATGCCGGTCACTGAGGAAAGAAATATGAAAAAAATACTTCTGATACTAATCATGATGATGGTAATTCTAAGTACTTCCTGCGGGAAGGAAAACAGGGTAAATGTTCTTCTTGTTCTAATGGACACCAGTCGCGCCGATCATCTGAGCTGCTACGGGTACCAGAGAAATACAACGCCGCATATCGACAGTCTTGCAGCTGCCGGAACCCGTGCCGAGTTCTGTCAGGGGCAGGCTTCCTGGACTCTTCCCACCATGACCACCATACTCTCCGGTGTTGCATCTGTTGTTCATGGAGCAGGAAGAAGCAGCAGTGGGTTTCACGGCATTTCTCCTGATGTTCCCTGGCTTCCAATGGCTTTTCACAGAGAGGGCTACAGAACAGCAGCATTCTTCAACGTAATGTTTATGAACGAGGATTTTGGATTTCACAGGGGATTCCAGCATTTTGACTGCCAGGGTGTAGCCAGTGGGAACAGCCTTCGCAAGGCAGGGCCAACTGTTGATGATTTTCTCACATGGCTTGACTCCGGTGATCAGAACAGGCCTTTCTTTGCCGCAGTTCATTTCTATGATCCTCACATTCCATACAGGGCACCTGAGCCATTCAGATCACTCTACACAGACCCGACCTACAATGGAGAGTTTGATGATTCGTGGGGTGAAGGAGTTACCGAAATGATGGATGTTAACTCCGGCGAAGTGATCCCCACCCCTTCCGATATGGCAAATCTTGTTGCCCTCTATGATGGAGAGTTGACATACATGGATTCTGAGATCGGCAGAATGCTTGCAGATCTGAGATCAAGGGGACTGGCAGAGAACACTCTTGTAATACTTGTAGGTGATCATGGGGAAGAATTTCTTGATCATGGTGGAATTGAGCACGGACGAACCCTTTATGAAGAAACCACACATGTTCCACTGATCATATCGGGTCCCGGTTTTACCGGCGGAAGGGTTATTACGCAACCGGTGGCTCAGTTGGATATTGCCGGAACGATTGCTGCGGTTACAGGTATTGAATTTGTAACACTGGATCCCGCAGTCGATCTGGCAGGTATCATGGATCAGGCAAGAGAGATCCCGGCAAGCGGTGTTCTCTGGAGACCCCAGGGCGATCTGGTATCAATAGTTTCAAACAGCAATAAAATTATCTGGTCTGTGGAAGATGATTCTATTGAAGCATACAACCTGGCTGAAGATCCAATGGAGCAGGAATTGATAGAGGCTGATCCTTTAATGACCGAAGCAGCTGAGTTCTACTGGGTTACTCCGCCAATGGGAGAGGCTCCTCTGGTGGACTACAGCGAGACTGCCAGCAGAGAACTCCGGAATCTTGGTTATATCAGATAGAAGTAAGAACGGAAACACCGCTGGTTGAAATTACAAGATAGGCACCGGTTGGTACTGTGGACATGTCAAGGATCAGCTGCCCCTGTTGATCTGCCGTGTCCCGGATGACCATTCTGCCGGAACCGTCCATAACCAGTACTTCAGTTTCAGGAGCTATTCCGGTGATTGTAACACTGGTTCCTGAAACAGGGTTATGGGAAAAGGTCAGAATTGCATCATCTGCTTCATTGTTTTCAATTCCCGTGTACCATACTTTGTAGATGGCGTTTCTGGGGCAGTAATTCACACAGGTACCGCACCCGTCACACAGTTCTGGATCAATGTATGCATCCGGGCCTGACATTGTTATTGCCCCCTGGGGACAGTGGGACAAACAGTTACCGCATCCGTTGCATTTCTGCTTATCAACAGCATAGATCCATCTAACGGGAGCAAGAAGCAAAAAGGCAATAGCGATGAACTTAAGCATGGTATTCTCCTGTCAGTCTTCTTCTTTGCACTTCCCACGCAATCATTGCAGCTGTACTTGACACATTTATGCAGTGCCGCAAGCCTGATTGGGGTATTATTATTTTCATACTGCACATTTCCAGAACTTCACTGGAAATTCCGTCTGCCTCGTTCCCAAGGACAAATGCTGCGTCAAGAGGGAAATCGGCAAGGTGTAACGGTACTGCATCAGATGTATTCTCCACAGCAAT
>JAOZLN010000012.1 GCA_029934845.1 Candidatus Sabulitectum sp. | reverse complement strand
CGCAGAACTTTTCAAGCAGTCCTTCGTCAACTTCACTTACCTTCTCAATAAGGATCAGCCGCTGTTTAGCAGAGGTCATTTCCATCTCGGGTGGAATTGGTTTCTCTTCAAATATCATACCCGACGATGATTCATCGTAGTATACAGCACAGTAATCCACCAGATCAATAATTCCAAGGAATTCTTTTTTATCTCCAAGTATCGGGATAGTTATTGGAATTGCATTGGCATTCAATCTGGAATGAAGCTCTTTTACAACTCCGTAAAAGTCGGCACCAGAGCGATCCATTTTGTTAATGAATGCTATTCTGGGTACACTGTACTTGTCAGCCTGACGCCAGACCGTTTCGCTCTGGGGTTCAACACCGCCAACGGCACAGAAAAGAGCAATGGTTCCATCAAGAACTCTGAGGCTTCTTTCAACCTCGACTGTGAAGTCAACATGTCCCGGAGTATCGATCAGGTTTATCTGATGCTTTTTCCACTCTGTTGTTGTGGCAGCACTGGTAATTGTAATTCCTCGCTCTTGTTCCTGATCCATCCAGTCAAGCGTGGCCTCGCCGTCATGCACTTCGCCTATTTTGTGAGATTTTCCGGTGTAGAAGAGGATTCTCTCTGATACGGTGGTTTTACCAGCGTCAATATGAGCCATTATCCCTATGTTGCGAATACTTGCGAGATTGTAATCCCGTGCCATCTATTTTTCTCCGTTCTTATAATGATTGATATGAGTGCCCGAATATACGGAAATGCCTCTCTCCGGGCAAAGAATTTATATTCCAGCCATATTGTAGAGGAGAGGATCATGAATATTCATACAAGAATAGCTTCGGAACTGAAAATGAACTCCAGGGCAGTCCAGGGGGTTCTTGCACTTATAAAGCAGGGTGCAACCATACCGTTTATTGCCAGGTACCGAAAGGAAGTTTCCGGAGGAATGGATGAGGTAACTCTTGCATTGCTTCGCGATACATGGCAGAAGGTAGAGTCGCTGGACAAGCGCAGAATGTCTGTATTGTCGTCACTGGAAGAGCGAGATCTGCTTTCGAACGATCTGAGAACCAGGATACAGCATGCAGTTACTCTTGCAGAGCTTGAAGATATCTACCTGCCGTTCAGGCCCAGACGAAGAACCAGAGCTTCCAGGGCTGTTGATAACGGGCTTGAGCCTCTTGCAGATCTGCTTATGAAGCAGAAGGACCAGGATGATCCTTTTGAACTTGCCGACGCCTTCCTCTCAGAGAATGTTTCTGATCGGGAAAAGGCACTTGCAGGCGCCAGGGATATTATTGCCGAAAAAATGTCTCAGGATCCCGGGGTCAGATCAGAGATGAGAAGGCTTTTTCTGAACACAGGTTACTTTGTATGCAAGGTGATAAAGGGTAAGGAGGAGGAGGGTAGCAGGTTCCGAGACTGGTTTGACTGGTCAGAGAAAGTTTCCACAGCACCTTCTCACCGGGTACTTGCCATGCGCAGAGGAGAGAAAGAGCTGTTTCTTAATTTATCGATCAGCGTGAATGACAAAGCAGTTACAGAAATCATGACAAAACATTTTCCGGTGATGCTTAATCCTTGTGGGGATCAGGTTCTTACTGGAATGGAAGACGGTTTCAAGAGGCTTCTTGGACCACGGATGGAGACGGAAACAAGGCTGGTATCAAAGGAAAAAGCGGATCTGGAAGCCATCTCTGTCTTTGCATTAAACCTTCGGGAGTTGCTGATGGCAGCGCCCCTCGGAGGGAAAAGAACCATGGCAATTGACCCTGGTTTTCGTACAGGCTGCAAAACCGTCTGCCTGGATGAACAGGGAAAATTCCTGGAGTATTCCACGATATTCCCGGTGACGGGAAAAACAGATGCAGCTGCTGCAGAGGTCAGAAGGCTTATAGGAAAGCATTCACCGGAATACATTGGTGTTGGGAACGGTACTGCTGGTCGGGAGACCGAAAGTTTTCTTCGAGACCTGGAACCGGGGATTCCTGTGGTAATGGTGAACGAGAGTGGAGCTTCCATATATTCGGCTTCGGCAATAGCAAGAGAAGAGTTTCCCGACCTGGATCTTACAATCAGAGGAGCCATTTCCATAGGTCGGAGACTTCAGGACCCTCTTGCAGAACTTGTAAAAATTGATCCAGGAAGCGTTGGGGTCGGTCAGTATCAGCATGATGTGGATCAGAAGCAGCTGAAGCAGTCACTGGATGATACGGTGATGTCATGTGTAAACTCTATAGGTGTTAATCTGAATACGGCAAGTGCAAAGCTGCTTTCCTATGTTTCCGGGCTCAGTCCGGCTAAAGCTTCTTCTCTGGTGAAGTACCGTGAGCAGGAGGGAGAATTCACATCCAGAAATCAGTTGAAGAAGGTTTCTGGGATTGGTGCTGCTGCCTTTCAGCAGTCTGCCGGGTTTCTTCGTGTGTCTGCAGCGTCAGACCCGCTTGATAACAGCGCTGTACATCCTGAAAGCTACTCGATGGTACAGAAAATGGCCGCCGATGCCGGAACTGATGTAAGAGGTCTTATGGGCAGTTCTGAACTGCGAAAGACCATTAATCTTGCTAATTATGTCACAGAGGAAAGAGGGCTGCCCACTCTTCGTGATATCATGGCAGAGCTTGAAAAACCCGGAAGGGATCCAAGAAATGTTTTTGAATCATTCTCGTTTGCTGATGTTCATACGCTAGAGGATCTTACTGACGGAATGCAACTTCCGGGACTTGTAACCAATGTGACTGATTTCGGAGCATTTGTAGATATCGGGGTGCATACAGACGGGCTTATACATGTGAGTCGATTAAGCAGGAAATGGATCAACCATCCTTCAGAGGTTGTTCATGCTGGCATGAAGGTTGATGTTACTGTTATCGGGATTGAAAAAGGCAGGAAGAGAATCAGCCTTTCCCTTATATAGTAACCTATTGTGAGGAACCATGAATGCCTGGTGGGGTAGAAGATCATGAGAGGAGTCATAAGGGGAAATGAAAAAAAGCATATTGTTGCTGTGTTTCCTGGTATTTACCGGGCTGTCAGAATCCACCAATGCCACAGTAGAAGTGAAGAACGGTACAACTGTTGATTTTTACTTTGTCTGGGTCACAGAATCAGGCAGGGAAAAATGGATAGATATGCTTGGTCTTTCAATTCTTCCTCCAGACAGCTCTGCTATTTTTCAGGTGACAGAGGGATGGTATGACTTCAGGATAGAAGACTGTGAATGGAGAACATTCTCAGTATCGAATATACCTGTTGAAGCGGGATCCAGCTTTCTCTGGGAGGTTTTGCCTATTCATCAGGATACAGACTAGTTCAGAGTTCTAAGTTCC
Source organism: Candidatus Sabulitectum sp. (assembly GCA_029934845.1). GTDB lineage: Bacteria > Fermentibacterota > Fermentibacteria > Fermentibacterales > JCC-6 > Sabulitectum. The sequence goes on along the minus strand of JAOZLN010000012.1, from coordinate 13,895 downwards.
GTCCAACTCCATCCTTACGGCTGCATGCATTTCCGCAATGGCCTCTTTCAAATGCGAGAACTCCTGATTTATTATCTCGCCGTTACCGAAGGCTACCTGCAGTAATGCATCATTGGCAACTCTTAATCTGCCACTGACAACACCTGCAAGAAATCGAAGAAAAAGAACTGCAACTTCAGGTTCTTTATCAAGCATATTTGAGAATTCATTCTCACCCATTACAAGCAGACTTCCGTTGCTGGCTGCAGTAACAGAAGCCGACCGGATGGATCCGTCCAGGAAGGACATCTCTCCAAATATGTCACCCCGCTTGAGCATGGCAAGCACAAAATCTTCACCTGCTGAATCATCATGAACCCTGAATTGACCACGACTTATAATAAAAATATCCCTGTCTGTGCTGTTCTTGTCAATAATAGTTTCGCCAATCAGAACATTCTTGCGGCTGCAGAACCATACAATTCTTGCTGCAAGCTCTTTGGGAATGGTTACATTCACTGGGTACCGTCCATTTTTTCATTGTTTAAATACATCGGTGGCGGAGACAAGTAGTCGGGGTAGTATACACCTTCTCCAATAGCATCTCTTACAAAGAAACTGCGTCTTCTGTAAAAGAGGCTGTATGGATTCAGAGAATCCGTTCTGGCCTCAAAAACTTCTGCAAGCAGTGTTGCAGACGATGGTTCATTGTAGGAATGATCCTCGTCCCCGTTTGATTTTCTTAACAGGGATCTGTATGCAAGAGTTTCATAAACAATTTCCTCTGCTGTGCCTGTTCCGGTTTCCCAGAGCAGGTAAGCATATTCAAACCGGACATCAAGACTGTCAGGGTTATTTGCAGTACCTTCTCTGATGAAAGCCATTCCCTCTTCAACACTGCCAAGGTTTATCGCAAGATGGTAGGCGGCGTCAGTGTACACATCTGTAAAGTTTGGATCCAGTTTTGCTATCAGCCACATCTGGGGCAGATAGTCTGTTACTTCAGTCCAGGAAGCGCCTTGGAATTGTGCAATATGATGGTAATCATCAAGTTGAAGATAGAGAGCACTTGCGATGAAATGCTTCAGTCTTTGTAAACCGGAACCAAAGACCTCAATGTGTTCAAAAGTATTCACGCTTGCTCTGTCTGACACGATCGAGCCGGTTAATACAGCAAGTACAAAGAATACCACTGCGGCAGGAAGAATTACTGCTGATCTCATTTCTGCCTTCTTTTTCTGCTGCTGAAAAAGAAAATGGCAACAGCAAGCCCGAGAAAAATAGCAGAATCTCTGAAGAGTTTTCCCCATATGAAGGGAGCGGCCCACGGTTGATTAAAAAACCACTGAGTTCCATGATTTCTGGCTCCTGCAGCATGATTATGCCCAGCGTGTGAAGCTTCCACATGCTCATCAATAGAGTTTTCATCTCCGGTTTGTCCATGGTTGTCACGTTCAGCAGTGGCCTCTTCATCAGTACCCTCATGAACGTGTTCCTGATTCTCTCCGGATTCAAGAAAATCCGCAGGGGCAACTTCAGAGATATCATAGTCTGATCGGCAGCCGGAGAACGAGAGCAGAGTAATTGTAATGAGAAAGGCGTATTTTATCATTTCAAGTCACGCCTTCTGAACACAGCCAGAGCCAGAGACAACATAAAGGCTGAGTAGCACAAACCGTAGAAAATAGCCACAAGAAAATATACGGGTTCTACATCAAAACCGTGTGCGATCGGGTCTTTTATGTGAAAGACATCTGCGTGGGGCAGAAGCATCCTCAAAGCCCTCATCAGCCCCGGAGCAGACGGCAGCAGGCCAACAAATTCAGCCACACCCATCTGGCTTACCATAAAGAGCATAGTGGTCAATGGCCAGTTTAACGGAGGGGAAGTAAAGAAACTGAAAAAGAAAACAGTTGAGAGCAGGAACCAGCCTTCAACAATTATCAGCAAAGTTGCCGGAAGCAGATCGCCTGGAATGGGGAGTTTGTGAAATAGAAGAATAAGCATAAGTCCAAGGCAAGTTACCAGCAGAGCTGCAGCCTGAACAAGGGCAGCTCCAAGGAATCTTCCAAGAAGATATTGCCACCTTGCAAGGGGAACCGCTACTAGAGGCATCAGGGTTTTTGTCTCCCTGTCTCTCGGGTACAGTGTTGCAGCCAGGCCAAGTGCAAGAAGCAGAGCTCCTACTTCAATACCAAAGAGGCCGAAATCAAGAATGAAACGCCCCTGATTGGACACATCAAAGCTTGGTACAGAAGCAATTCCCGCAAGAGCAAGAAGAATGATCAGGAGAATTCCCCACAGTGTTCGTCTTCTGAAAAGCATCCGCAATGTCATAAGAGAAAAGGTGAAAACCGCTTTCATTGCTTGACACCCCCTGTTGCAGCCATGAATACCTCTTCAAGTGACTTAAGAGCACGCTCCACTTTTACGATGGTCAGGTTGTCTTTGCGCATTGAGTCAATTCGACTCTGGAGGTCAGTTTCAGGTATGGTTTCTTCAACTTCTCTGCCTGTTTTTCTGCTGATCACGGTAATTCTAAACAAGTGCTCCTCTCCTAGAAGATCATCCATAGAGCCTTCGGCCATAAGACGACCTCTGGACAGAATAATTGCTTTGCTGCAGATGGTTTCAACATCTGAAAGAATGTGAGAAGAGAGTAAAACAGATGCGCCCCTTTTGTTCTCCTCAAGAATTAGTTCTCTGAATTCCTTTCTTGCAATGGGATCAAGCCCTCCTGTGGGCTCATCCATGATCAGAAGATCGGGTTCGGATTGCAGTGCGATAGCAAGGCTCATCCGCTGTCTCATTCCTTTGGAGAACTGTCTGATGCCAGTGGATTCCCAACCGGCAAGGCCAACTCTTCTCAGAAGTTTCATCCAGTCGCTGTCAATGCCGGAAAGACCTCGCATGGAAGCAAACATATTCAGGTATTCCATCGGGTTGAAAGAGTCATCATAATCAGGATTCTCGGGAATGTATCCTATTCGTTTTCTGGCCAGAGGAGCGGCTGGAAGGCTTCCCCAGAGGGAAATGTTGCCTTCGGAAGGCTTAAGAAGCCCTAAAATACACTTAATCGTTGTGGTTTTTCCCGCACCGTTGTGGCCAATGAAACCAACAATCTCACCTTGATTTACATCAAAAGAAATGTTTGAGATCGCCTGAACTGAACCAAGCCCCCTCTTTCGGGCAAACTGTTTGCTCAGTTCTTTTACCTGAAGTGGACGCACATCAGTCATGGAAGCTCCAATCGTTCGTGTATTTCGTTATGACAAAATATGCCGAACTGTCAGCAGGTGCAAGCCCTGCACATGCCCTATCCAAGATATCCGAGACCTTCCAGTTTTTTCCGGATATTTTCTTCGGATTCGTCTGTACCAGGGTCAAGTTTGTCCAGCTCCCGGCCTATTACATGAAGAACAAATTCTTCCACAGAAGAATAGCCACCGGCTTCTGACACTTTATCCAGCCGATCTTTCATTTCATTATCTATCTTAAACTTAAGCTTTGCCATTCTAACATCCTATCTATCTAAACCTTCACTTTGAAGATCACTGCTCCAAGTACTGCCCAGACGCTGGAGAAAACAAGAAATACCGTAAACCATCCCCACCTGCTTCCAAGAATATTGTAGTTCTTTTCCTGAGTAAAAGACTCTATTTTTATGATATCCGCAGGAGCTTCTATGTTCCACGGGTGAAAAAGCGTTGGAATTATGCCACTTCTTTCTGCCCCACGGATACAAACAGACCCGGACGGTCCACTTGATCCAAGATATATGCCCATTTCGCTGAATACGAAAATACCATTGTTACCTGTGAAGGAAAAACTTTGCTCAAGAGAGTCTGCAATTGTAACAACAGGAGAGATAAGTACTCCTTCTTCCGGTTCTTCCTGTACGTCGAAAGGTATTGAGCTTTCCCAGTACACTGTAACTGTGGATGGATGATCCGAGTTCAGCGGTTGGCGGGAGTATCTTGCGTCAAGCTGTGCTGCAATTAGCAGGAATGGGATGGTTATTATCAGCATTGGCTTAAGAAGGTGCCACAGATAAATAAAATTATCCAGTATCAATCCCAGGGCCAGCTTAACCACTGTAAGGGGGCTTTCCAGAAAAAGAAGCATTCCAAGAGCGCGAGATCCCATTTTTCGTCTCAGGGCTGAAATTGCGTGCTGATTGGATGTTTTTTTGAATACCAGGATCATCATGATGCCGGAAAGAGCGCTGATCCACATAAGTCCCCACAAAGGGTGAAGGGGCTGAAAAGGCTTCAACAACAGGTCAAAGAGTGTGTTCATTGATCTTCTTCCCCGTCGGTAAGAATGTTATTGATTATGGATCCCATATCGGTTAGTGTGGGGTTTGCAGGCATATTTCTTAGTGATGTAATAAGAGACCCGGGACATATATCGGGAGAGACACAATGGGTGCCGCTCCATGGGTCCATGTTGTCGGTGATGACCTCTTCCGGGAAAGCGCCCAGAGTGGTCTCCCAGCTTGCACGGTAGCCTCTGGAATAGCCAACAAGCATGTCCGGTGCCCATGGGGGCATCTGATATCCAGGGTATGTGTCTTCCAGAATAAACAGGTTCTTTACGGGTCTATCACCAGTGAGCGGGTCAACTGCGCTTTCCAGAGATGTCTTCAGGTTCTCCATCAGGCTTCTTTTGTCGGCAGCTGTAACAATACCGTTCTTTTCCCTGCCGGCCTGATTTATGTACAGCCCGTTAAGCCCAAGACCGTACGCTCCGGTCTTGCTCCAGTCCAGACAGGCATACATGTCATTGTTCCGTTCGTAGGGTGATGAAATATCGGCAAATCCCTCTGCGGCCAGATAAGAATTCAAGTTGAAACTTCTGCGGAATGGAGCAAATCCGTGATCCGAAAGCAGGATAATTTCAGTTCTATCATCCATGAGCTCCATTGCCTGACCCACAGCAATGTCTATTCTGGAATAAAGATCTGCAATAACTCCGGAGAATCTGGAATCAGTAGTACCATACAAAGGGCTGGCTGGATCCATAGACCTGTAGAACATATGCACATTCAGGTCCAGGCTGGTGAAATAAAAGAACAGCAGCCCTTCCTGGTATCTCGATAATACGGAATGGAAGAGGCTCATTCTTTCTTCCAGTACTATGTTCGCCTGGGACAGATAGTCATCATCATCAAAAATCCCTCTGGACAGTGCTTTGGTATCTTCAGGAAAACCCTGTGTGTAGAAAAGACCTGCATCTTCCGCAAGATCTCTTGAGTACCAGTCCGGGCTTGATATGGGCAATGCAGGGTTTTCAGGGTCTATGTTCAGGGGGCTCAGATAAAGTTTTAGTTTTGGTGTTATCTCTTTCAGGTAGAACCTGCCTATTGCATGAACGGTGGAGAGAGGACCCAGTGCCGGGAAACTGAAGTGCATCCAGGGGCTCCACTGCTTTTCTCCGATGACAACGGATGCGTCCCCCATGTCAATTCTTACCGCCTTGCTCTCTCTGTCGGCCCATGCCTTTACTTCAACACTCATGACTGGATTGCCCTCTATGAGAGAATTTGCAGGTCCTTCGACACGACAGGTGTAGCATCCGTCACCGTAGTCTCTTACGGGTATTATTACCCCTCCGCCGGTGTTGTCTGATATCGACCTCGGATCATCAGTGAAGAAAGTAAAGCTACCCTGGCTTCCTCTAATGTCCGGTGTACCCAGACCTGACAGGAAGAGGCCGTGTTTGTTCGCAGCAGGTGGTGGAAAATCAACTGGCAGCTTGATCATTGTTACGGGAATGCCCTTGTCCAGAAGAGTATTCCAGAAAGGGGTACCCTGCCTGAGCAGATTAACACCACCACCGGCCAGAGGCAGTCGCAGATTACCCAGGTTTAACGTGGAGTCGGGAGGGGTGACTTCCGAGATAGAAAGATAAGGCATCATGGTGGCAGGGTCTCTGTGGATGAAGTCGAAAATACCGTGAACAGGCGGTGGGGCGCCAGTGATGAAATTTGACCACGCAACAGGGCTTTGAGGCGGGTTTGATGTGCCAAGCCTGTTGAAGCTGCCCATCTCTTTCAGTCGTCTGGTGTTTGGCATGAGACCCCGTTCCATGAAACTTTCTACCAGACTGGGGTCCATACCGTCCACACCAAGAACGATCAATCTTTTGCCTGACCTTCCGGTAGTTTTGCCGCACCCGGCACTTAACGCAGCAATTGCCGCCGGGGTCAGTATTGCTTTTTTTAGAAAATCTCTTCTTTTCACAGTACTCTCCCGTCCATGTAAGTCGGTGGTTTTACCCCGAGCATTTTAAGAACTGAAGGAGCAACATCCATAATGGAAGGGTTACTGGTTTCGTGTTTCCAGCTGGTGAACAGTACTCCCTTAACAAGATCAGAATCGTGACAGTGATCACCATTCCAGTGTTTGTCATTCGGGTATATTACCTTACTGCCCACGCAACCGGTCACACAGCCCCAGTCTGCACGGTATCCGGCACTGGTTCCCGGAATTATATCCGGGCTTCTGTCGATGTAACCTCCGGTGTAAATATCTCTGGCAAATTTTACAGACTTTATTACAGAATTATCTTTATCTTTGAGTTGAAGCAGTTTTTCTCTTATCTCCTTCATTAGAGAATCGACATGAGCTTTTCTCACTATGCCTTTGCCTTCTCTGTTACGGATGTTAAGATTTATGCCGGAAAGCCCCATGGCATAGGCCCTGGTTCTGGACCAGTCTACGCCGTGGTATGATGCATCAATTGTATCCACTCCTTCTTCCAGCACCATGTATCCGTTATCTACCAGCCATTTGTTGAAATCAATGCAGGTATGAAATGATGTGAATCCATGGTCAGACATTACAACAAGCCTCTCGTTATTCTTCATTCTTTTGACAGTTTCTCCAACCAGCTTGTCCATTTCAAGGTACATGGAGTGAATTACGCTTCCAGGTTCAAGACCGCTGCCCCAGAACATGTGTTGAATTCTGTCAGAAGTGTCGAAAACACAAACGGTGAGACCATCTTTGCCGTTGACAAGAGCGTTGGTAAACATCCTTTTTCTTTCCTCATAGTATGCCCAGGCCATGCTGAGAAAACTTTTTTCATCCAGATGGCCGTTGGAAAGGGCCCAGGTATCTTCGGCAAGTCCCAGGGTTGCAAACTGCCCCACAGCACCCGCCAGGTATCTGGAATAGTGAACAGGGTGTGACAGGGGAATAACCGGGCTTGAAGGATCCACATGAAGAGCTGTGCAGTAAACCACTGGACCGTCGGTAACCCTGAAACGGGCAATACCTTTTACCTTTGTTCTTCCAGACCTGTAACAAAGAGTAAGCCACTCTGAAAGTTTTTCCGGTTCTACTTTTATTCCTTCATCACCGGAGACAATTTCCCATCTTTTGTCTTTGCCCTGCTTTAAAAGAACATCAACAGGTTTGCAACCGTCAGGCCCGGGTACCGAGCCGACCCACCATTCTTTTTCACCTTGTTCAAGCCGGCACCCAATGCCTCCGGTGAAACTGGTCTTGTCACCATGTGGAGCCATTACTGTGTAGCTTCCCTGGCTGCCCCTGAGGTCCGGGACGCACATACCGCTCAGAAGTCTTCCATCCAGAGGTTCTGGAGGATATGTTATTGGAACCCGGATAATTGTGGATCTGATACCGTATTTGCCAAGCAGACTCCAGAAGGGCTTGCTCATTCTTAACAGGGAAGAGGAAACTTCTTCTTTTTTTATTCCGAAGAAATTTCTTCTGGAAGATGTTTTCGTTTTTACAGAACTCAACACGGCGAGATACCTTTTTCTATCTGCTGCCAGGAAATCAAATATTCCGTGTTTGCCCGGATTAACACCGGTCTGAAAACTGGACCATGCAACTGGAGAAACCCCGGGAGTTGTTGTTCGCATGCGATTATATGAGCCATTGTCGGCAAGTTTTTTAAGGTTTGGCAAATCACCGTTTGCCCAGTATTTTTCCACAAGATGAGGAGAGAGACCGTCCAGCCCCAGAATAACAACCTTCTTGCATTGAGCAGCAAGTGGTCGTTTGCTTTTCTTGACAGATCTGATCAAGGCAATGATCGGCCAGAAAAGAAAGGAAAGAAGAGAAACGGCAATTGCGTTCAGAAATACAACAAATGAAGTCAGGATTCCGAACCCTGCTCCGGGACCTATGTAACCATGGGCAAGTGTTGGAAATATCATTATGAAAAGAATAAATATCAGTTTCAGGGCAGTCCTCCCGTCCAGAGTTAAAAGCGATTATACTTCCTCTGCAAACAATGGTAAAAGGGGAAAACAGATTTAGTTCCATACAGGAGGAAATTATGAAGATCAAGAAGACTCTGATCGTGGCTGCGTTTATTCTTATTGCGGGCTGTGGAGGTTCAAAAATTCAATTGAATAACGGTACAGGGCTTGATCTTGCGGTTCTGACCATGACCATTGGTGGTAATTCTGAAACCTGGTACAATGTAGAAGCAGATCAGACAATTGGTTCTGATATGGAGATCCCCCCGGGAGCTGTATCTATTCAACTTGATTGGGAAACTGCCGGAGAACAATGGAGCATCGAATATGTAACCATAGATTCTGCAAACTCCGCCGAGAGATTAAGCATTCTTTTTGCACCGGATGAAATGAGTGTAAATTACGCATTCTGAATGAATTGCAGAAACGTGACAGCAGTGCAGGGGTGTCTTGTTCTTTTGTAAAAGAGCATATTCCCGGTTAAACTGAGAACCGGGAGTAAATATGGAAAAAATCACCGCAGGTATTGATATAGGATCCGTTGCCATAAAAGTAGCGATTCTTCAGAATAAAAAAATAATCCGAAGCATGTATCACAGACATCAGGGCAAGCCCATGGAGGCATTGCTGGGTCTTTATGAAGCACATCCTGAACTGAACACCATACCGGTGGTTCTTACAGGAACAGGATCACCTCGAATCGCAGAATACACAGAAACAGGAGTAGTTAACGAGGTTGTGGCCCTTGCTGCATCAATCTCCGAGTACCATCCTTTTGCCGGCTCCGTAATTGAAATGGGTGGCCAGGATTCAAAACTTCTTCTAATGCGTACAGATGCAACCGGTTCTGCAGTCATGGATGAATTTTCCATGAATTCCATCTGTGCTGCAGGCACGGGATCATTTCTTGATCAACAGGCAGGCAGGCTGGGTCTTACTCCAGAGGAAATGGGAGACCTTGCTGTTACCTGTGATACACCGCCGAGAATTGCAGGTAGATGCAGTGTATTCGCCAAGACTGACATGATTCATCTGCAGCAGGTTGGTGCAACTGTGGCTGAGATTGTCAGCGGTCTTTGCTTTGCTGTGGCAAGAAACTTCAGAAGCGTGATTGCCGCGGGAAGAAAGTTCAGATATCCGGTGGTTTTTGCTGGTGGAGTGGCCGCAAACAGCGGTATGGTGAAAGCATTTGAGAGCGTTCTGGATGGTGAAGTTGTGGTTCCAGAGCATTTCAGTGTGTTGACAGCTGCCGGTGCAGCACTTTCGGAGACACCTAAAATACTAACGTCACTAAAGATACAAGAATTGATAGACTCTACAGGCAGTGAAATAGAAACACTTCCATCTCTTAAGCCTTTTGCTCTTGATAAGGCTGATTTTTCCGCACTGGAAGATCTTCCGGCAGAGGGTATTTATCTTGGAATAGATGTTGGATCCATAAGCACGAATCTTGCAGCAGTCTCACCTGATGGAAAGGTTGTTGACCGACTTTACCTCAGAACTGCTGGAAAACCGCTTGAAGCCGTAAAGAATGGTCTTAGAACCATGGGGCCAGGGGTTTCATCTGTACCTGTACTGGGTGTGGGTGTAACTGGTAGTGGAAGATACATGACCGGAGATTTTGTAGGGGCAGATGTTGTCAGAAATGAGATATCGGCTCAGGCAAGGGCTGCAATTGAAATCGATCCGGATGTAGACACCATTTTTGAGATCGGTGGACAGGACTCTAAGTACATTTCTATTCACAACGGTCGTGTTGTTGATTTTGAGATGAACAAAGTATGTGCCGCCGGGACCGGTTCCTTTTTAGAGGAGCAGGCAGAGAAACTGAATTTAAAAATAGAGGACTTTGGATCAATTGCTCTATCTGCTGCCGAGCCATGCAGACTTGGCGAGAGATGTACTGTATTCATGGAAAGCGATGTTGTTTCACATCAGGCTGTAAGTACGCCGGTTCAGCAAATAACCTCAGGTCTCTGCTATTCCATAGTCCGGAACTATCTTCACCGTGTAGTAGGGGAAAGAAAGATAGGGAAGAAAATATTTTTCCAGGGCGGTACTGCACACAACCAGGGTGTTGTGGCTGCTTTCAATTCCGTTCTGGGAGATGGCAGAGAGGTAATTCTTCCTCCCCATCATGATGTTACAGGAGCTATTGGTGTTGCACTCATGGCAAGAGATTCCATGAAAAATGGCCAGCAGTCTACATTTCGTGGATGGAGCCTTTCAGAAAACAGTTACATCCAGGATTCCTTTATCTGCAAGGCATGCTCAAATGAATGTGAGATTCACAGGGTAACTCTTGCAGATGGAACAAAACTTTTCTATGGCGGCAGGTGTGAAAAGTATGAAACCGGCTCAATGCAGACCACTGCAGGTGGAGAGAACCTTTTTAAACAACGGGTAGACAACCTGTTTCAGTATTCCGGAAAAGAATGGGGTCAGGGACCTGTTATTGGTATTGCCAGATCTTTGTGGTTCTGGGAACTGTTCCCATTTTTTGGAACATTCTTCAGAACACTTGGATGCAGGGTTGTGGTCAGTGATAAGTCATCTTCAGCCACGGTCCACTCAGGCGTAGAGAGTGTTGCAGCTGAAACATGCTTTCCTGTAAAAATTGCCCATGGGCATGTTAAGGAACTTCTGGAGAAGGGTGTTGAAATCCTTTTCCTTCCATCCATTTTAAGAAACAAACCTCAGGGTGATTTTACCGAATCATACAACTGTCCCTACATTCAGGGATCTCCATACATTCTGGACGCTGGCCTTGTACTTAACCAGATGAAGAATGTAAAAGTACTGAAGCCGGTACTGGATTTTTCTCTTCCGGGTGATGAGTGGATGAGTGCACTGATTGAAACTGCAATTGAGCTGGGGTTTAGCACAAGCGATGCAAAGAAAGCTCTTGAAGCGGGTGAACTTGCCCAGGCAAAGTTTACAGAGGTGAACACCGAGACAGGTGCCAGAGCAATTAGAGATCTGAACGGCCGCAGGGGTTTTGTTGTTGTGAGCAGACCCTACAATGGTTCTGATCCCGTGGTTAACACAGATCTGCCGGCCAAGCTGGCTAAACTTGGTGGAGTTGTTATTCCTCTTGATATGCTTCCCATGTCTATGGAAAGAGCTTCAGAAGGGTACAGCAATATGTACTGGCATTACGGTCAGCGTATTCTTGCCGGAGGGATTGTCATTAAAGAGAATGAGAATCTCCATGCGGTCTACCTGAGCAATTTCGGGTGTGGACCGGACTCTTTCATCGAGCACTCATTCAAAGAAATAATGGGCGAGAAACCCTACCTTGCAATAGAGATAGATGAGCATGCAGCAGACGCAGGAGTTATAACAAGGTGCGAGGCGTTCCTGGACGCTCTTGATGGTGCAGGCACCTCCGGTACCGAACTTTATGAGTCGCCGGAGCACAGCAAAGATGATATTACAGGAAGAACTCTGTGGATCCCACTTATGAGTGAAGCAAGCATTCTTGCAGCCGCAGCAGTAAGGAACAGAGGGGTGGATGCAAGGGTTATTCCGCCCACTACATCGGAAACTGTTGCCATTGGGCGAACTGTAACAACAGGCAGGGAATGCTATCCGGCAATTATTACCGCAGGCAACATGCTGAAGATCCTGGAGACCAATAAGCCCGAGAATTCAGCATTCTTTATGGCAACTGCATCTGGTCCATGCAGATTCGGCAGGTACTGCAATTTCCAGAGGCAGGTTCTTGCGAAGAAGGGTTTTACTAATGTGCCGGTTCTTACGGCAACTTCAAGTGATTCCTATTCGGATATACCCGGTCTCGGGTCCAAGAAATTCCAGAAAGTTCTGCTTCAGAGTTTAGCTGCCGCTGATATACTGAAAAGGGCTCTTCTAAGAGTTCGCCCCTACGAGGTGAAAGTTGGAAGTGCTGATGAGCTTTTCAAAAAGTGTCTGGGTGAATTCGAGAAAGCGCTTGAAGAGGGGAATTCTCTTCCCGTTCAGGCCAGGAAAGCGGCAGCCGAATTCAAGAAATTCCCTGTGAGGGATATTTCAAGAAAACCTCTGGTGGCAGTTTTCGGAGAGATCTATGTAAGAAATGACGACTATGCAAATGACAATACCATAGACAAGCTGGAGAATCTTGGAGCTGAAGTTATCTACACACCTCTTACCGAGTGGTTTGACTATGTAAATCACAGCTACATAGAGAAATCAAAACAGAAGAAAAAAACAACTTCTGTGATAAAGGGCAAGGCAATAAGTATGGTAATTACAAAGGTTAAAAGAGCTGTGGAAAAACCGTTTGATTCGCTTCTGGATGGGACACCTCATGTTTCAGCCTCTCAGGTAATGAAAGCTTCAGCACCATACATGGCAGAGAACATAGGCGGAGAGGCTGTTCTAAGCATAGGGGCTCCCATTGCTTTGCTGGAGCACGGCGGAATAGACGGTGCAGTCAATGTTTATCCTTTTAACTGTCTTCCAGGAACTATTGTTTCTGCCATCTCAAGAAGAATAAAACGTGATAAGCCTGGTCTGCCGTGGCTGAACCTGGCCTTTGACGGTCAGGAGGATACCGATAATACATCAAGATTTGAAGCATTTATGGATCAGGTTCGCAGGCTTCATCATGGAAAAGCATTGCAAACGAAAGGAAGCAGATAATGAACATGGAAATTACCGGGCTTATGTCCTTTCTGGAGAACTCCCCAACAGCGTCACACTGTGTAGATTACTCTGCCGGGCTGCTTAAAGATAACGGTTTTACAGAGATATTCATGGGTGATGAATGGAGCCTGAATATTGGTGATAAATGCTATGTGATTGATTCGTCTTCAACACTTGCTGCCTTTGTCGTGGGCATGAAATCTGCTGCAGAAGCCGGGTTCAGAATAATTGGTACCCATACAGACTCTCCCGGTTTCAGGTTGAAGCCGGAGCCGTATGCCTATACAGAAGGACTCTCAACACTTGGCGTTGAAATTTACGGTGGCCCCACGGTTGCAACCTGGTTCGATCGTGATCTGGGGATTGCGGGAAATGTTTCATTCATGGAAAACGATTGCCTGACAACAGGGCTTTTCAAAATAGATGAACCGGTGTTAAGATTTCCATCCCCGGCTATTCATCTTAACCGCACTGCCAACAAAGACGGTTTTAAAGCCAATGCTGAAGATCAGCTTCTTCTTGTGTTCGGTGATGAAGAAAATGATTACGAAACCCTTAAGGAACTCATTGCTGACGCTGCAGGCATAAATGCAGAGCAGATCATCGATTTTTCCGGTGAAGTGTTCGACATTCAGAAACCGGCATTGAATGGAATAAAGAACAACTATCTTATTGCGTCAGGAATAGATAATCAGGCCAGTACCCATGCTGCTCTTGCAGCGATCACAGAGGCAGATCCAACCGACCCTACACCAGTGATATTTCTTTTTGATAATGAGGAAATTGGTTCCAGAACGGTTAACGGGGCAGCTTCTCCGTTTATGGAAAGGGTTCTTGAGCGTCTTTCAGGCAGCAGAGCTGACTTCTTCAGAGCCTGTAGCCGCAGCATGAATGTAAGCGCGGATTGTGTTCATGCAATTCATCCGGGATGGGCGGGAAAACACAGCAAACTCTCTAAACCACAGTTGAACAAAGGCCCTGCAATAAAGATGTCTGCCGGTGGCAGCTATGCATCCAGCGCAAGAACATCCGC
>JAOZLN010000176.1 GCA_029934845.1 Candidatus Sabulitectum sp. | reverse complement strand
ACATCACCGCCTGACAGAACAACAGGAGAATAGAATCTGAACCCTGATACCACAGTATCTTCGCCACTTTCCAGCGAAAGAATGTGAAGGTTGTCTCCCCTGTCGGTAAAGGCTGCCAGACCGTCCTCAACACTTACATGAAAAGCAGGGATTGAAACACCTGTAGATGCTTCGTTCATAAACAGAAATCCATCCACTGTATACCACAGATCGCCGGAAGCAGATATCCAGGGAGCACCTGTCTGCAAGTCAGAGAGAACTGTAAACTCCCCTGTAAGCATATCAGCCTGCACGAGCCCCCGGGAAGATGAAACGAACACAACCTTCATCTGACCGATCTGGGGATTGCTCAGCCTCTCTCCCGGCAGGGCTTCCACTGTAAAAACGGTCTCACCGCCTGTGTCTAATACAGATATAGACTCTCCTCCGGCAGAAAGATAAGCAGCAAAACCTCCTGAAGAGACAAGGATCGACAGCGAAACAAAAACAAATGATGAAAAAATATTCAACACAAAAACTCCCTCCTTTTGCAGGTTTGATTACCTGGAAAGCACGAGACAAGATATATTCACCTGTATTCCACAATATTCTTAACAGGAGGAATCATGAAAGTCTCAATAGTTTTCCCAGCTTTGTTCCTCGTACTTCTTCTTTCATCTTGCGCAGGAGACAAAGAGAATCAACAACCCAATATTCTTCTTGTACTCGTTGATACCATTGTCGCCGACCATCTTGGTTGCTACGGTTATTATCGGGAAACTTCTCCAACAATTGACAGTCTTGCAGCATCAGGGATCATTTTCATGAATTGTCATGCGCAATCTTCCTGGACACTTCCAGGGATGACTTCAATATATACCGGACTCTCGGAAAAAAGCCACGGCTGCGGGCACTACAACAACAGAGTGTATGGTCTTGATCTGGAAATGCCTACAATTGCAACCATACTTCAGAATCAAGGGTATTCCACAGCAGGTTTTGTTCAGAGCGAATATTTGGGCAATGAATTTGGCATGGACAAAGGATATGATTCTTTCTGGATACTGGTTTCAGAAGGAGCGAGTGCAATGGATTCTGTAACCATTGATACTCTTTTGAACTACTTCAGTGCTAGTGAAATTGAAGAACCCTTCCTTGCAACAATTCACCTCTACGACCCACATTCTCCTTATGCACCCCCTTCTCCCTTCGATACACTTTTCGAGCAATCTGACTCACTACAGCTCTACGATTGGCCAGCTGATACTGACCTCTGGGAAAATCCTGTACTGATTGAGCACCTAAAAGCCTTGTATGATTCCGAGATAAGGTGGACCGACAGCCAGCTATCAAGGCTTCTACACAGCATGCGGGAGATGAATCTTTTGGATAACACACTTGTTATTCTTGTAGCAGATCACGGAGAAGAATTCATGGAACACGGATCTACAGGACATGCAAGCAATCTTTATCAGGAAACCATTCATGTTCCTCTGATAATGTCCGGACCGGGAATTGAGCCTGAAACAATTATTTCGCAAAATGTTGGTCAGCTTGACGTGCTACCAACTGTCCTGGACTACCTGAATATTCCAGTGCCTGATCATGTTGAAGGAATCAGCCTGCTTGGAACCATTCCTGCTGACCGGATCATTCCATCCAGCGGAATTGTATTCGGTACTGCTTCTGCGGTCTGTTTACAGGAATCAATGAAAGTAATGTGGTTTGTCCAACCTGATTCAAGTGAAACCTTCAACCTGTTGGTAGACCCAGGTGAGAGAACACTTCTTCCTACAGACAGCCTGCTTCTGGAAGAAGTTCTAAGCTACTGGGCATGGCCATGTGTTTGTACACCTACACAGAACGATTCCATTCACATGATAGACAAACTCCGGGAAATTGGGTATATCAGATAGTAGACTGTCTCTGGGGAATTCAAGGATTCCCAACAACCTTCTTTGATATTCACTGAAACTAATTATCGATGCTCTCCAGCAGATAATCAATACCTGAGCCGTTGTGGTAAAGAAAGATAACAAGTGGGCGTTCAAACACAGGGTTCGAAGTATTAAGCATGTATGCATATTCGTCCTGTATTGCCACCTGGTATCCGTGTGTTCTGAGGTTACACACAAGACCGGCCATATACGGCCAGAGGCTGTTGTCTTCCACAGTTATCTGAATCTGATCCGAAATAAGAAGTTCATGGTCTTCAAGAAGCATTATAGAAAGAGACTTCACCTTTTCATCGTGATACCCCAGAGGATCATCGGAGAAACTTTCACTGGCAACCTGATTCACATTCATCACTGTGAAGAGGATCAATAGAACAGGAAGCATGCTGAAAAGGATCTTTCTTTTTCCGGAAGACAGCTTTCTCTGGTACACCAGAATTATCGCCAGCCAGGAAAGAGGTGAAAGAAGAGAGATCCAACGGGCAAGATATTGCTCTACAAGACCGCGAATACCCAGTATTGAGGCAACTGAAGCAATAAGCAGCAGCAACGTAACTTCACACAGGCGGGTTTCAAAGCTGCTTGTGTTACGCCGTCTTGCAGTTAGCCATGCAGAGAAAAGAAACAGCGATCTAACCAGAGCTACAACTGAGTTGATCAGCACCATGAAGTGTGAAGGAACCCTTAGAAAGGAAGCTAACGGTGCTGTTTCCATCATTGAGGCCAGAGAACTCCACACCGAAATACTGTTGTTGCAAAGACCGGTCGGTTCTGTTTCCCGAAGGAAGGAAAAAATAGAGAACAGGTTACCTGTTCCATAAGAAGAAAGCTGGTCAACTATCACCGGGATCCAAAGCACGAATCCAATAACAAGAGAAATTGCAAAGAACCGATTCCGAAAATCCCTGCGGTAAACCACCAGAGCAAAGGTGTAAAGAAAAAGAAGACCCATGACCGGCAGCACACCCAGATGAGTTTGAGCTGCAAATGAAGCACTGACAACAGCCACTGGAAGGTATTTGTTTGCTCCACCTGCAACTGCAACCATGGCAATAACAGAAAGAAGCATCGGAAGAACAACCACATACGGATTCCACATGCCTGCCCAGATAGACCAGTTCATACCGAACATCAGACTGGAGATCAATACAGCAAACAAAACCGCTGCATTTGCAGACACTGTCTTGCGGATGATGTAAAAAGCCCCCCAGAGAGAAAAACCTGCAATAAGCTGAGGAAGAAAATAAAGCGAAAGCAGTTGATTCCCGGATACGCTGAAAGGATACCTTATGTAGAAATACAAAGGTCCTGGATGGTGAAACCCAAATCTGGAATACGCACCGGTATAAATCCCGTCAGGTACTTCTTCTGTTGCCATTTGAAGAAGAGCCTTATCTCCGGAAAGGAAAAAGCTGCCACTCTGGTGAAAAACAGTTGGCGCCATGGCAAAGAGCACCGGCAGAAGAAGAAGAAACAGTGAAATGCTCCAGAACATTTTTTCTGTAAGAAACTGTTTCATTTCGTACACTGCATCGGTACTCTTTTCCAACTTGCTCTGCTACTTCAGGGTTTCAGCATACTCGAAAAGACCGCCTGCAAAAAAGATGTCCTTCTGAACACCACTCATTGGTTCAGTTTTCTTATCTTCCAGGACGCCCTTCTCCATGTCCAGAACAACAACTTCCAGATGCTTGAAATCGCTGGCTTTAGCATTGGCCATGGTTATCACAGGAAATGCACTGTTGATTGCATTCCTCTTGTAGATAGCCCCGTAGGATCTGGCAATAACAGCCTGCACACCAAGACACCTGAAGCAGTCAACTGCCTGCTGCCGGGAACTGCCGCTGCCAAAATTGTCTCCTGCAAGAATTATGTCACCTGGCTTTGCGAGATCTGCAAAGTCTTTAAAACCTTCAAGATTATCGAAGGCGTACTGCCCCATCTTTGATATGTCTGTAATGGCAAGGTACTGATTGTGGAAGATCATGTCGGTATCTATATCGCTTACAAGTTCACCATCGCGCTGAAGAACCCAGAGTCTGCCTTTAAGTTGTAATGAAGTCATGACTATACCTCCTCCAGTTCATGAACTGTGGCAATTCTTCCAAACACCGCACTTGCAACAGCAGTGCCGATACCGGCAAGATACGTATCGCCCTTGCCCTGCTTGCCTGTGAAATTTCTGTTGGAGGTGCTTACCTGCACCTCTTTCAAACCTGTCATACCTATCTGACCGGAAGCACAACCTCCGCAACCTGCGTTGCTTACGATGGCTCCTGCATCAAAAAGATCTGCAAGCAATCCCTCATGAAGAAGTTTGTCCCATGTTTTTCTTGTTGCCGGAACAACCTTCAGCATTACCCCGTCTGCTACTTTTCTGCCTTTCAGCAGTTTTGCCGCATAGGCCATATCTTCATAACTGCCGTTTGTGCAGCTGCCAATGAACACACCATCTACCCTTACATCTTTGTACTGAGAAACAGGATGTACATTGTGCGGATTTGGAGGTGCGGCAAGATGGGGCGCAAGATCGCTGATATCCAGAGTGTACTCTTTCTCGTACTCAGCATCGTCATCGGCATAGAATGCCTCTTCCCTCTTCATATTAAAAGCATCCAGTACATTCTGATTGGGAGCAAGCAGAATAATAATGGCACCCATTTCTGTGCCCAGGCTGGAAAAGGTAATGCAATCAGACAATGCAGCCTGATCAAGCCATTCACCCTGAACCTCTACAGACTTGCCAAGAAGGGTATGGCTGCCGAACTCTTTCAGCATTGCCAGAGCTACATCTTTCGCCTCTGTACCAGCAGCAGGCATTCCCTTTAGTGTTACTCTGACAGATTTTGGAACCTGAAACCAGACCTTGCCTGATTTGAACGCAAAGGCTGTATCAACATCACCCATTCCCTGTCCGAAAGCCCCTACAGCCCCCATGATATTCAGATGACTGTCTGTTCCAATAGTGGTTGTTCCCGGCTTTGCAAGCCCTTCTTCAATCACAACATGACTGCCTATTCCTGCGTTCACATCCCATATTTTCAGGTTCTGCTCTCTGGCAAAAAGCCTTATTCTGTGCTGATTGGTCGCATAGGGAATGGTGTTGGCCGGTACATTACAGTCAAAGGTAAAAAATGTTTTCTCCGGGTCAGCGATTGGAGATTCTCCACCGTATTTCTCAAGGTTACCAACAACATTCGCCCCTGCGAAATCCCTTGCGGAACGGTTATCAATACCCAGCCAGACCACATCTCCGCCGGTACATTCGCCTGCGCCGTGCGCGGCGATGATCTTCTCTATCAGAGTTCTGCCCATTGCTGCCTCCATTTTGGATCTTCAGTATGCCAGTTACCTCTCTGGTCACGGCCCAGTTCCAAGCATTTTAAAAAGATGTTTCCCATACCTGCTGCCTTGTATCCAGCCTCAGTATCTTCCAGTGAATATGTAAATTCAACGGTTTCCACCTCTGGTTCACCCTCCTCGGCAAAAGAAAGGATCATGGCCGTTCCTCCTGACGGAACAGTTCCTCCTCCCACAGAGCCGGGATTAATTATCAAACCATTGGGTCTTCTGATTATTGACGGTGTATGCGTGGAGCCACAGACAACAATATTTGCCCCTGATCTTGCCAGGATTGAATCATATATCTCTGCTGCTGCATCAACTGGAAGCCCCATGGTCTGGCTCCCTGGAAGGCCGTGAACGCAGAGAATGGTTTTCTTCTCGAACTGGAACCTGAGCTCT
>JAOZLN010000175.1 GCA_029934845.1 Candidatus Sabulitectum sp. | reverse complement strand
ATAGTTTCTATTGGGTTCATGCCACATGAGCCAGATCAGCAGTGATATGCAACTGTTTGGAATTACCAATGATGATACTGTGGTTCAAATTGATCTCTCAACTTATTGAAAGGCATAATAATGGCTATAGTTACACTGCAGGGGAATCAGGTGGAAACAATTGGTGCTCTTCCTGAAGAAGGAATGAAAGCGCCGGGATTCAGTTTGACCGCTACAGATCTTTCAATGAAGGATTTGAAGAGTTTTGAAGGCAGAATGAAGGTTCTCAACATATTTCCCAGTCTTGATACCGGTGTATGCGCAGCGTCTGTTCGCAGGTTCAACAAGGAAGCTTCCGGACTGAACAATACTGCAGTACTGTGTATCTCTGCTGATCTGCCCTTTGCTCATTCAAGATTCTGTGAAGTTGAAGGGCTGAAAGATGTGGTTTCCCTTTCCTCTTTCCGGTCACCGGAATTTGGCAGGAATTATGGAGTTGCCCTTACCACTGGCCCTCTTGCCGGTCTTTTAACCAGGGCAGTGGTGATTCTGGACAGTTCAGATCTTGTTGTATACACGGAGCTTGTTCCCGAGATAACCCAGGAGCCTGATTATGAAGCTGTACTTACTGTTTTAAAAGAGCTTGGGTAAAAAATGACTGGAACAAAGCGATCAGACTTGAAAGCTGGTATGACTGTGATGGTGGTTCAGAAACACCACCAGAGAACCGGAGAGCTTACAAAGGGTGTTATTGCCCGAATTCTTACAAAATCATCCACCCATCCTCACGGGATAAAGGTCAAACTTGAATCCGGCATTGTTGGAAGAGTCAAGGAAATTGAAACAGGGGAATAGCCCGGAGGGGAATAATTCCGCATTAGTACTGTAGTATCTGTAAGAGTTTGAAAACTGTTCAGCACGATCAAAGGAGAGAGTTTCATGGTTTTTTTCTCAGTCATGGTGGGTATAGCTACAGGGATTATTGCGCTAAGTACTGAATTTCCCGTTATTCATCCGCAGGAGACATTTCTTGGAGAGGACGGTGCTTCCATAAGCTGGCCTGTGGTAAACGGTAGTTTTGCAGGTGTAGCAAGGATCAATGAGATACTTGATTACCGGAATGTAACCGGAGAAACACTTCAGGAGACCCGCGAGAATTACATGCTCCATGGTACAGGAATTGTGGGTGCTTATTTTCTGGTTAACTGGACAGACGCGGAGTATGTTGATCTGACCATCACAGTGGAAACACTTGGAGCGTATCCTTCCTCAATGGTTTTCAACTACTGTTTCAACCTGGACACAGGAGAGGAAGTTACTCCCGAGGATATGTTCATGGAGGACAGGATCCCGGACCTTGTTCAACTGTGCAACACAGAGCTTCAGAACAGGATAGGCAGTGAGATCGAAGAGGAATTAACCTTCACAGTGGAAAACCTCAATCAGCTGGGACTCAGGCGTGGAGGAATTGTGTTTCACTACGATTTTAACTTTCCTCACGCAGCAGCAGCTCTTGCGCCCGACGGAGAAATATTCTTCTACTGGGATGTCATGAATGAATACCTTCTTCAGGAAGCCAGACACTGAGAAGAGTAATGCAAACGGGAGCAAAGAGAGGATAACCCAATGCTGAATATTGCACTGTTCGGAGCCCCTGGTGCCGGTAAAGGAACTCAATCAGAATTGCTGATGAAAAAGCATAACCTTGTGTACATCTCCACCGGCAATATCCTTCGTGAGGAGATCAGAAGTGGTACCAGCCTTGGTCTTGCAGCCAGGTCTATCATAGAGGCTGGCGGGCTGGTTTCCGATGAGATAATTGTTCAGATAATAGAGAAGAAAATTACATCAAACCCTGATGCACCGGGTTTTTTGTTTGACGGTTTCCCAAGAACTTTTGTTCAGGCTTACATACTGGAGGGACTTCTTCTTAAGATGCATACCTCTCTTACCTGTCTGCTTTTTCTTGACGTTACACCTGAAGAATCTCTTAAACGACTTCTTCACAGAGCAAAAACATCCGGGCGAAGTGATGATACTGAAGCTGTCATAAGGAACCGTCTTAAGGAGTACAGGGAAAAGACTGCTCCTGTTGCCCGGTACTACAGGGATCAGGGGATCTTCTTTCAGGTTGATGGTGCAGGTTCAGTTCAGAATATCTACAGGCAGCTGGAAGATGTTATTGATAAGGAACTGCGCAAGGTGTTGTTTAACATAGTGTTGCTGGGGTATCCAGGTGCCGGCAGAGGCACTCAGGCACGCAAGCTGGCAGAAAAATACAACCTGGTTTATCTCTCTACGGGTGAGATGCTTAAGGAAGAGATCAAGAAAAGGTCTCAGGTAGGGCAGAAGGTTCAGACACTTTGTGACAAGGGTGATCTTGTTCCGGATGAGATAGTTATTAAATTGATTGAAAAGCATATTCAACGGAACCCCGAGGCAAACGGTTTTATTTTTAAGGGATTTCCCAGAACTCTTGTGCAGGCATATATCCTTGATGGTCTTCTGCGCAAGATCAATTCCTCTGTATCTTTCACACTGGATATCCAGTGCCCTACCCTTGAGCTTATAAAGCGACTGGATGCTCGTGGCAGAACTGAACGGAGAATGAATTACGATATGGAAACCTCCACCATTGTTCATCGTCTGGAACAGCACGAGAAGATTTGCCTGCCTGTGGTTGAGTACTACAGGAAGCAGGGTAAGATGACCATCATTGATGGTGATGGATCTCCTGAAGAGGTATGGACCCGAATCGAGGAACCGGCAGAGAATGCCTGGCGCAGAGCCAGATGATTAATTCGGATTAACACATGTAAACAATATATATTGATAAATGCTAACGTGCTGTTATGCAAAAGAATAGAAAAGCTATTTGTCAAATTGCCCGACGACCCCTGCTTATGAGCGGTGTAGCGATATCCGGAATCAATCGATAAAGTTGATCCTGTGGTATCTCTTTTTGCCTGCGCGAAGAAGAAGTGTATTGTTGTCCAGCATTTCTTCTGTTAATAATTGTTCCGGAGAGGAAACCCTTTCGCCCTGAATATACAGACCACCTTGTTTGCCCAGTCTTTTTACTTCACCCCGGCTGGGGCAGAGACCGGTTTCAGTGAACAGATCAATTGCCGAGATCCCATCTGATATACGGGTAAGGGGAATATCTGTTGAGGGAACATTCTGCTGATGTCCATTTCCTGCAAATAGTGCTTTTGCTGCGTTCTGTGCCTTTTTCGCCTCTTCCAGGCCATGGGCAATTGCAGTTGCTTCGAAAGCAAGTTTTTCTTTTGTTCTTCTTGTGTCGGCTCCGGTAAGTTTTTCGTATTCGGCAATCTCATTTATTGGAAGATATGTGTAAAGTTTCATGAAGTAGGCGGCATCCCTGTCATCCACATTGATCCAGAACTGGTAGTACTGGTACGGGGAAGTAAGATTCGGGTCGAGCCAGATGGCACCTCCAGGTTGAGATTTACTCATTTTCTCGCCGGTTGATGTGGTAACAAGGGGGCAGGTAAAACCGTAAACCTCCGCTGCCTCTTTTCTGCGGATAAGATCGATCCCAGCAACGATATTGCCCCACTGATCGGCACCACCTACCTGCAGAATGCAGTTCTTTTCTCTGAAGAGATGCAGAAAGTCGTAGGATTGAAGCAGCATGTAGTTGAATTCCAGAAAGGACAGGCCAGTTTCAAGCCTCTGTTTTACACTCTCTGCTGTGAGCATTCTGTTTACACTGAAATGTTTTCCTATGTCTCGGAGAAAGGTAATGTAGTTCAGCTTGTTCAACCAGTCAGCATTGTTTAAAAGAACAGCACCGTTGTTGTTATCCCGACTGAAATCAAGGAATTTCGTCATTTGTTTCTCAAGAGACCCAGCCCAGTTATTTATTGTGTCCTTGCTCTCTAAAGAGCGCTCGGTGGATCTGCCTGATGGATCACCTACAAGAGCAGTTGCTCCACCTATCAGTATGTGAGGTTTGTGTCCTGCTTTCTGAAGATGACTGGCAATCATAAGAGGAACAAGATGACCAAGATGAAGACTGCTGGCAGTGGCATCAAAACCAATGTAGAATGAGAGGGGGTCAGCATTAAGGAGTTCATTCAGCTTTTCTTCATTGGTCATCTGGTAAACAAGACTTCTGTCAATAAGATTCTGGAGTGTTTCCATTATGCTCTTCTCTCTGGTTTAATGAATGCATCTGGCGATTTTACATTTTTTTCTGTATTTTGTCAACAAACAGCAGAAAGGGTATCAACTTTATGGAAATGATTGAATTCGAGCATCCTATTGCCAGAGACTTTGTTACAAGGTTAAGAAGGAAGAATACACCTCCCGTTCAATTCAGAGCCTATGCCAGCAGACTGGCATACCTTCTGGCAGTAGAGGCAACTCGTGATCTTAGCACCGTTCCAGCAAAGATAGAAACTCCACTGGAGGATACTCTGGGAGAAGTTCTTGTTGATCCACCGATCATTGTTCCGATTCTTCGTGCCGGGCTGGGAATGCTGGAGGCATTTCAGGATCTTCTTCCGGATTCACAGGTCGCATTTATTGGTATGACCAGAGACGAGAAGACCGCAGAGCCAGTTTGGCACTATTCATCCTTACCAAATGTTGCAGGCAGGAAAGTTATAGTTCTTGATCCCATGCTGGCGACCGGTGGAACTGCTGCGGCGGTTATGGAGTATCTCTTTGAAAAGAAAGCTTCAGATGTAATTCTTGTTTCGGTGATTGCAGCACCCGAGGGGATTGCAAGACTTGGTGTATTTGACAATTTAAGAGTGATAACAGTCTGCGTTGACAGAGAGCTGGATTCGAACTGGTACATAAGACCAGGTCTTGGTGATTTTGGCGACAGGCTCTATTCAGACGGCATCTGACCGGTTTAGTGGAGGAAAATTGCTTCGATACAGAAGAAATTGGGCTGCAGTCGCCTTAATTGCCGCTGCCATAATTGTTACACTGGTATTCACAAGATCAAGGGACGAGGACGTTGGTATCCCATGGGGATTTCACCGCAATATTGAAGTAATGGAGACTTGTCGTACAGAGATGCTTACTGTGGTGGCAGATACTTTAGACATTCTTACCTCCACAATAGGTGATGCATTTCTTGGAGGAGCTGTGCGCGAACTGGGGATCTCCGGTGGTTCGTACCTGTCCACATGCCAGGTGCTCATGGACAGCCTTGGATGGACAGTACAGAGAACAGGTGATACTCTTACAGCAATCTATAATCGCGGCGAATTATCCGAGCTCAGGGCTTATCCCGGTAACAGAAGGGGTTTCTACAGAATACTCTTCTTCCAGGGTGATCCATCAGCATGGGAGTATGTTCCACAGGAAAGATGGATTCGTCAAAGATCGGTTTCGTGCAGCATATCTTCCACCGTATGGGAAGCACTGTGGAATACTGCTCTGCCACCGGATCTTACTGAATCAGGTATTCTAATTTCAGGCAGAGACAGCTCAAGAGCTGTTGGTTATGTGTCAGAGCTTCAGCATGAACTTACTGACAGATTGTTTGTATATGACATTGATTTCTACTACGACGTAAAGGTCGGAGACAAACTCTGGATCCTTATTGAAGAGAACAGATATCCAATGGACGGAGAAACCGGGTTCAGAAGAATTCTTGCTGCCAAGTATCAGTTTGCTCACGGTGGGATCGCCGAGGCATTTCCATTTTTCCATCGACCGGATGACGCTGAA
>JAOZLN010000174.1 GCA_029934845.1 Candidatus Sabulitectum sp. | reverse complement strand
TCATTACCACCCCCAACAACAACAACTTTTTTTCCCTCAGGATACGGGTCCCGACCCTCATTTATGTCCTGCAGATATGTAACCCCGTGGATAAACCCTTTATAGCCCTCATTCTCACCCTCAACCCTCATGAATCTGGGCAGCCCGGCGCCGGTTCCAATAAAGACTGCATCGTTCTCTTCTACAATCTTTTCCACTGGAGCTGTTTTGCCAACGATGAAGTTGTATCTGAATTTCACTCCCAGTTTCTCCAGATAATCAACTTCAGTCTGAACAATGGCTTTTGGAAGTCTGAATTCAGGTATTCCATAAAGAAGAACTCCACCAGCTTTGTGAAAAGCCTCGTAAACTGTAACATCATGACCGTATTTGATCAGGTCACCTGCAACAGTAAGGCCTGCTGGACCGCCACCAACGACTGCTATTTTCTTATTTGTTTTATTAACCTCGGGAGGTGTGGCGTAAACTCCCTGTTCCCGTTCCCAATCAGCAAGGAACATTTCCAGTTTGCCTATCATTACCGCTTTAGTTGGATCTTTTTTTGCTTTACCGATAACGCAGACTGCCTGGCATTGTTCCTCCTGGGGGCAGACTCGACCGCAGACAGCAGGAAGCAGGTTTTTCTGTTTCAGAACATGTATGCCTTTTTTGAAATCTCCCTGGGCAACAGCCTTAATAAAGCCCGGAATATCTATTCCAACAGGGCACCCTTCGATGCAGAATGGAGTTTTACATTGCAGGCATCTTTGCGCTTCCACCATTGCCATTTCCGGGGTATAACCAAGGGGAACTTCTTTTACGTTATGTATTCGCTCTTTAGGATCCTGCTCCGGCATAACGGTTGGTGGAATTTTCAGTCTTTCTGCCGGTTTCATTTTGCCCCCTTTTCCTTCAATGATGCTTCCAGTCTGCAGCCGGTTTCCTTAGAGTAGTGTTCAAGAGCTATTCTTTCGTAACTCTTGTAAGTGTTAAGACGGGCCATCATCTCGTCAAAATCTACTTCGTGACCGTCAAACTCCGGTCCGTCTACGCAGGCGAATTTTGTTTTACCGCCTACCGTTACCCTGCAGCCACCGCACATACCGGTTCCATCCACCATTATGGGATTCAAACTGACGATGGTAGGAATTTCAAGTTTCTTTGTAAGAATACAGACGAATTTCATCATTATGGGAGGCCCCATACAGATGCACTGGTCGAACTTTTCCCCCTGTTCTACAAGTTCGCTGATGGCGTCAGTAACAAGCCCCTTTTTCCCCTTGGAGCCATCATCTGTGGTAATTATTACATCGTTGCTTACATCACGCATTCTGTCCTCGAGGATCAGCAGGTTTTCCGACCTTGCTCCAAGAACGGAGGTTACTCTGTTGCCGATCTCTTTCATGGCTTTTGCCACAGGGTAAAGCGGGGCAGTACCTATGCCACCGCCAACGCAGAGTACATGGCCGACCTTTTCTATGTGAGTCGGTTCGCCCAGCGGTCCGGCTATGTCTGGAATTGAGTCTCCAACTTCCATCTGAGCCAGTTGAAGAGTTGTCTTTCCCACCGATTGAATAATAAGAGTAATGCTGCCTTCGTCACGATCCACATCCGCCAGTGTAATCGGAATCCTCTCTCCTTCATCACTTATGCGCATCAGAACAAACTGCCCGGGCTGCCGGTAGGCTGCCACATCCGGTGCATACAGCCTGTAAAGAGTTATGTCTGGCCCGAGAGTTTCTTTGTAGAGGATTTCGTGCATTGGTTGCCCTCCGATTTTGAGAATGTAGACTTTGCTGAGACATGATTCTTAAAATTCGTCCAAGAGAAAAGCACGCATCACAATATTCCCTAACTGGCTTTCAGTCAAGTAGGTTGAAACAGTGACAATTACTGGATACCTGCTTCATCTCTCAGTGCCCGGGAACGGCAGGTAGAAAAATGCACCGACAACCAATGGAGTCGGTGCAATCTTCTCAATAAATTTATGTAATGACAGTCAATTAAGATCAGTCAAGCAGGAATTCCTCAGAATCGATATACGGCACCTTTCTTCTTCCAGTGAAAGATATGATCTTACCGGTAAGCAGACCGGAAATGATCGAAAATACCACAGTGATGAGAATTCCCTTGATCTGATTTGATCTGCTGATACCGTTAACTGCAAACAGTGCTACAAGACCTCCAAACAAACCTGGCAGACCGTGGAGATTCAGCACACCGCAGGTATCTATCTTCTTAATGAATTTCTGAAGGCGTTCCTGAATAGCAGCGAAACCAACGGTTGAGAGAATACCTGCAAGCAAGCCGATTACGAACGCATATGCAGGTGGCACTCTGTCGCATGTGGAACCTATGGCTACACCGCCTGCAAGAGCTGCGTTGGCTATGTCTGCAGCAGATATCTTACCACGAAGTTTTACAGTAACAAAGTAGGTGGCAATGGTAGACCCGGACAGAGCCAGTATAACATTGACAACAGTCATCGGAATGTTTTCCACAGCAACAAGCGCTGCGCAGAAAGACGGCCAGAATACCCACAGAACCATACTTCCCAGAAGAGAGAAGCGGTCGCTTACTGCATCAGCTTCAATTGGTGCTGAAAACTCTTTCTTTGTGGTCATGGAAAAGGCAACCGCCAGACCGAACAGAGCACCAAAAGCATGAATTACAATTGAGCCGCCGGTGTCAACAAAGCTGCCTGGTGTTACAAGGCCAAGGCCGCCAGAGAGAAGCAGCCACTCGTTGAAGGCGTAGAACGGAACAAACAGCAAGCCAAGCAGTATGTACTGCCACATTTTCAGTCTTCCCAGGACGGCTCCTGTTGTGATAAGAAGACTGGCTGCAGCAAATTCCGCAAGAATAAGGCTGTCCATGGGGGAAGCCTCACTGCCCAGTATTCCGTAGCTGTCTTTCAAAAGGTATAGCGGTATTGAAACACTTACCAGAAGAAAAGTGGCAGTAAGTGCAGAGCGTCCGTACTTCTTAACGAAAACCATGAGAAAACCGAAACCAAGAAGAAGCATAGCCATAATATGGATTGCCCTGAAGTACTTCAGAACTTCCAGGATTGGCAACAATTCATCGTTCATTATATCTCCCGCAGAGTTTTGTTTTGTCTGGAACTTCAGCTAGGATGCAACACAATATCCCGGGAAAAGGCTGCGGTCAAGTAGCAAAACCGGATAAGGAGCAATTTTACAGCTCTACTCCCAGCAGATATCAGAGTCTGTTACAACTGTTTTCCAGGGTCCGTCAGGAACGTTGCCTGGTTCTACGAAACACCAGCTTGCAGTCTCCATCCCGGAAAGACCCAGATAATCCCGCACTGCTGGAGACACATCGAGGCCGGCACTGTCGTTTATGGAATTTGCTGGAGAAGCAGTTCCGAAAACATAGGGGAAGTCGTCTTCTCCAAAAGGACCGGCATCCTCCCACTGTGCATAAGCGGTTTCTCCATTCCACACAACCATTATCCACCTGTTTTTGCACATGGACTCAAGCGGATCCCATACAGATTCTCCTGACCAGTACACAACATCAAAAGCAGAGTTCTTCCTGTTGCCATCGTCATCAAAATCACTGTAGGGAAGTGCAAAGTAAAAAGGGTTTTCAAGAGGTGTAAACTCTGCAGGGAAGAAGCCGTTCCTATTGTCTGGATCGTCAATACCCCCGTAGTGCTCAACCCAGTTGTCGTCCCATGTACTCTGCAGATTGGGAATGTAGCCGTTCTCTTCATTTCCTTCTTCTCCTATCCAGAAAACTGTTACAGAGATGTTTTCATGAACGGTGAAGCCGTTATCTCCGGACAATCCCGTTGTTTCGTTGCCTCCGCATGCAGACAACACCAGTACGATGACCAGTAGAATTGTGTTTATCTTAATCAGAACACCTCCATTCCCATTTCAGCCAGGCTCATGTTTCTGTCAGGCAGAAACACGTTTCACTGCAGCAGTTGGTTCACTGTCTTCATATCTGATCGTAGCATAACGAAAAAGAAAAGAAACATATACTCTTTTACAAGAAGTATGGAAGTGTACCAGCGGGAGATCCAGGTTCATGTGCTGTGGGTAGTTGATATTTCAGGCAAACCTGGAAACTTACTTGACAATCAGAGTTTCGTCATAATAATTCCAGCATGAATTTACTAATACTTTTTGTCGCCCTTTGCGGTTTTTCTGTTGAGAGAGCGGACCATACGCCGGTTATTGACGGTGAGATCAATGACTTGTGCTGGCAGTCGGTAGAACCTGTTGGCGGTGACTTTACGGCATTCCGCCCCAGGGCCGATGTGTCGTTGTCACAACCTACAGATGTAATGTTGTCCTACGATGATGAATTTCTTTACGTATGTGCCTTTATGCATGATCCTTTCCCTTCAGAAATAATTCATCAGCTTGGAGCCCGGGACGAGGATCAGCCTGTGGATAAGTTCTATGTTTACATAGACACATTTAACGATAATGCAAATTGTTTTGTTTTTACTGTTACCGTTGACGGTGTTCAGATGGATTCCAGGCGAACTGAAGTTAACGGCGAGGACAGGAACTGGGATGCTGTATGGAGTTCTGCGGTTGCCATGAATGATTCCGGTTGGAGTGTAGAGATGGCTCTGCCGTTCTCTATTCTGAGATATTCTCCGGATGAGGAACAAATTTGGGGCATTAACTTTGGCAGAACTATTTCATCCACAAACGAAGCCGGATATATGTTTCGCATGAAGGAGCAGGGTGGCACGGATGTCTCCTGCTTTGGGGATCTGACTGGTTTGAGTGGCCTGCCCTCAAGTCACAGGATAGAGATTCGTCCTTTTGTTGCAGGCAGGTTGCAGTTTGGCGGAGGAGATGGCCTGTTCAGTGACCCGTGGGGAAGTGCAGGCGTGGATCTGAAGATCCCATTAACTATGCAGACTGTACTGGATGTTACTGTCAATCCCGATTTTGGTCAGATCGAATCCGATGCTGATCAGGGGAACATATCTCACTGGGCACCATGGCTTCGAGAGAAAAGACCCTTTTTCATGGAAGGTACCGAGATATTTGATATGCCATTCAATATGTTTTACTCTCGAAACATCGGGTCTGTTGCATGGAACGGTGAACTCATACCGATTCTTGGTGGTGCGAAGATCACAGGAACTTCAGGCAAATTGAGGTACGGCTTTCTTGAGGTGGCTACCGGCCCCGTATGGGAAAATGATACTACTCTGGTGGAATCGGCAACTTCGTATGCTGTT
Source organism: Candidatus Sabulitectum sp. (assembly GCA_029934845.1). Lineage (GTDB taxonomy): Bacteria > Fermentibacterota > Fermentibacteria > Fermentibacterales > JCC-6 > Sabulitectum. Next base: position 505 of record JAOZLN010000174.1, on the reverse strand, counting down.
GGATCTTTGCTGGAGGAATTCAGCCCGGGAAACTGGGTGAAGGTTTCAGCAACAAGTGTGGATGTTCCCGACCAGAATGGAGAGGAATACACCTATGGCCGTTCTGGGTCTTTCAGCGGAATGCTTACGGTTAAAGAGTATTTTGAGTTTAAGGGCAAGCTTGGCCTTACATGGAACAGATTTCAGGAGGATTCCGAGAATGTGGCTTTCAGAGTAGATGCAGGTTATTTCCGTGAACATTTTGACATGAACTTTCGTATGGAGAGAATTGGAGAGGATTTCAACCCTTCCTATATGGGCTATGTTCAGGGAAACGGAACGACTTCTTATTCTGGCTATTCAAGCGTATCCCTTGATTTTGATTCTGGAACTCTGGATGACATGTGGTTCGGTATCAACCCCAGATACAGCATAGATTCGTCCGGTAGAAATACAGGCAGTGGAGTGAATTTATGGGCGGGTACTTCTACTATCAGCAGATATCATCTGAATTGCTGGTCTGATT
>JAOZLN010000173.1:2744-5758 GCA_029934845.1 Candidatus Sabulitectum sp. | reverse complement strand
CGTGCTTCAGAAACACCCATAACAACAGAGAACTGGTATGAGGCCACTGTTATGTCAACAGTTCAAGCCCCTGCGGACACCGCTAATGTTTTCGTTCGTGTAGAGGTTCAGGAAGAACCCTGTATCGGCTGCGGGCTTTGTGAGCAGGTCTGCCCAATGGATGCTATTGTCGTCCAGGGGGGGGTTGCAATTATTGATTATGACCTATGCACCGCCTGCGGTCAGTGCATGGATGTCTGCCCGGTTGATGCTATTACCGGAACCAGATATGCAAAGAATTACTTCTTCGGCATAAGGGCTTTCTTCGGCGAAGAAAACCCATCTGCTGATATTGCTGTTTCCGCAGATGCCTGGAGACTGATCTACTACAACAACTACTACACTTTTATCCCCACCAACTCCTGCGGGCTCTGTACTGCCGGGGATGAATCCGCCTGCTACATTCTTACCGACTATGCGGATGGCACAGATGTGTTCTGCGGTTTCGGCTGCCCGGTTGATGCTGTGTGGCAGGATACTCTGCCCATCGGCTCTATCCCTGATATGATTTACATAGACTACGATGAATGTATCAGCTGCGGGCAGTGCATGCTCGAATGCTGGAACTACCATGAAATCGTCAATCCGGATCCCCATGCTTACACAGGCATGCGATCCCTTAAAAGGCGAGTTGTATCAGCAGACTGGGTAACAGATCAACCATTACGACCTAACGAATAAAGATTTTTAGAGAAAGGAGCTTTCATTGAAAAGCACTACCATGATCCTGGTGTTTGCCATTGCTGCAGCGGCAGGTGTTTTCAGCTTCACCTGGGAATCAGTTGATCTGGAATTCACTTCGCTGGAGATCCAGGCAAAGGGAGCTGTGGTCAAGACCATTGATTCAGAGGACGGCATATTTCCCGATAGCGCTGAAGTAATCGAGTCCTACTACGTGGTTCCGGAAGGGTGCATCAGCTGCCAGATATGCATCAGTCAGTGCCCTGTTGACGCAATAACCATGGACGAAAACAACCTGGCAGTTATTGACCCCGCGATTTGCATTAACTGTGGAATTTGTGCCAGCGGTTGTCCCACAAGCACTATTGAACTTCTTGACTCGGATGACTGTGCTCTGTACGGAGTAGACGAAGATGGCAATTCAGAGCTGATTCAAGAAGAATTAGAGGAGATCTGATGCTGAAAAAAGGGATGTTGATCCTGGTGCTTGTTCTTCTGGCTGCTGCGGTAGCTGCAGGTGGAACAAGGTACTGGGTAGAGCAGGATAAGTGCAGCGGATGTGGAGACTGCCTTGTGGTTTGTCCCGTTGAGGCAATAGTGATTGAAGACGGTACTTCACATATCGACCCTGATAAATGTATTAACTGCGGGCTCTGCCAGGGGGTGTGCACCTATGACGCGATTCACTAAACTTGTTTTTCTTACCGTTCTTGGGCTTGCTTTGTTTATGGCCTGTGACGGGCCCCTTGCAAATGCCATGCTCACTGTGGATACATCAAGATGTGTAGGCTGCGGTGAATGTGAAGATGTGTGTCCCTACAACGCCATAGAAGTTATAGATGGCGATGCCGTAATCGATCCGGGGCTTTGCCACCAGTGCAACCAATGTGTAGAGATCTGTCCGGAAGGAGCGATATACTAATGAAACTTTTTGCAGTATTGCTTTTTTCAGTGGTCTCTTGTTTTGCTGTTAACTTTGAGGGGTTTGCCCGGATGAGTGCTGTAAAAGACAGCATCAACTATGGTGAAGGTGTTCGTAACTGGGGTCAGGGCGGTTTCAGAATCGGTGGAGACAACTGGAACATACTTCTGGATGCCGACAAGGTTATGAGTGGAGAGGGAGCAGTTATTCCCCGCTACTACAGAAATCATCTGGAAGCACAGCTTGAAGGCAGATTCACATTTGGTGGGTTCACCGTGAACCCGGAGATTCAGCTAGACAAGGATATTGACAGTGCCATGGTTGTACTGCCTCTTTCCCTGGGAGAGGGATACAGAAATTCAGCTTTAAGACCCGGTCTCTCTCTTTCGTATTCCCTTCCAGGAGTTTTTTCGGTAAGTAGTACAGGCAGATACTGGAAAAGGGATATCACAGCCCTTGATTCCGATGTTGAAGACACAGAGTGGACAAATTTAAACTACGGAGCAGATGCAGTGTGGCATACCCCTGTAGGCGGCTATCTTGCCGTGGGTGGAGTCTCTCATCAGACCAGGCTTGATGGGTTTGATTATGACAGAAGCTGGTCCCGTGTAGACATTTCTGCAGGGTATGAACCTGTTAAGTTTCCCTCTATGACATTTCTTACTGCGGAAGCAGAATACTCTCTTTACACAGGAGAAGACTACACCGGAGCAACCCTGCCAGACAGATTTACTGCTCGGATAAGAGCTGTTCAGAATGTGGCCAGGAATGTGATGTTCAATGTTACCTTCAGTCAGGCTGCTGATCTCTATGAAGACGAAACAAGATTCGGCCCTTTCCAGAGTGCCCTTAAAAGCCAGTACAAATTCAGCGGATGGGGCAACAGCCCATCATCAATAATGATTGGCGGTCAGCTTACTGAATCTGCAATAACCACCAGACTGGGAGAACTTGAAGGGCGCATCAGCCTGGTCAGCGGTCTTTCGGCCCTGATCACCGGTAAACTCTGGTACGGACCTAGTTCTGTGGCAGGTACCGGAGGCTATCGCACAAGAGAGATCATCGGTGGAGGTCTTGAGTTTCGCATGAACAACGGTTTGAACACCTTTGTGATCTACGAGAGGGAAGCCTCCAACCTTGCTCCCAATGATGTATGGGGCAAGATCAGAGGAGGTGTAGGCTTCTATCCTGCCCAGTTCTGAGTTCCGGGAACAAAACTTGCCGCAATTGTTACCTTGCAGATATCAATTGCGGCATTTCTTCAACTTGCAGACAAATAGAAAGGGATTCGAAATATGTTCACCGGACTTGCAGAGGGAACAGGACTTGGACTTGCCACCGGTATTTCATGCCTTGCATCATGTGGCCCTAT
>JAOZLN010000173.1:0-2734 GCA_029934845.1 Candidatus Sabulitectum sp. | reverse complement strand
TCATATCTGTTAAGCGAGAAACGAACACCCCGGGAATCGTTTGTAACAGTTGTTATGCTCAATCTTGGGCGGTTTGTCTCTTATGCAGCCTTCGGAGCCATCATGGGCATGATTGGCGGGTCTATTCCAGGTTCTGTTAGAATCCCGCTCACTTTCTCCGGTTACATTCTCTTCTCTGTTTACCTTATCGTTTCAGTTGTAAGAGTAAAAAAAACCTGCAGCGGGTGCAACATCCCCAAATGGGCCAAACTGACCAAAAGCCCCATACTTCTGGGAATACTTACCGGGTTCACTATATGCCCTGCATTTCTCATTGCTCTTACCAGCGCTTTCGCCGCAAATGGAGCCATGAACGGGGCCATGCTTTTCACCGGTTTCTTCCTTGGCACCACTGTATACATGCTGCCATTTGCAATTATCGGCCTTTTCAGCAAAAAACGCTGGTTGAATTCTGTTGCCAGATATGCTGCCGTATTTGTTGCTGTATACTTCGGCATCATGGGTATTCGCGGCATGGCAAGCCACATCTTCCAGTCTGGAGATGTTATTATTGATGTACATGAAGATGTTCAGACGGGGCAGACGGGGCCTCCCAACATCTACAATGCATTGAACGAAGACTCGCTGTACATTCTTACTTTCCCCAGTATGGATGGAGACCGTGGTGTAGATATGTTCACCGACCTGCGTGGCGCTGAAGGACCCGAGATAATTCTTGTTGAAGCCGGCGAAACCAGCTGGGAGAATGCACTCAGATCAATTCCCGAACTGGCGGGGGTTATTGCACCCTGGTGGATGGACTTCAGGTCGGAAGCGGAGCTTTCTTCATGGCAGGTTGAAGCTAATGCCCTTTCAGACGAAAGACGATTCAGGCTGTTTGCCATCGAATACGAACCCTATGATGCAGAACGGGCTGGAATAGTATATCAATACCTTGCCCGATACAGCTTCAGGTGTGACCCCGATTCCGGGTTCACATTCCTTTTAACAAGTGAAACCGGTTGTACTGCTTCGGCGGACTGCAACACATGTCCTGCCTATCAGGACAATTAACGGGAGGTTGGAAATGTCTTCAATTGCCGGTTACTCTGGACCAAAAGTCAAATCAGATGTGCTTGTTCAGTTTGATCCCAGCGGAAACAGCCTTGCCCTGTCGGGCTTCACCACAGAACAGGAAAACGCAGTATTAGTAACCGCGGAAAGACTTGAAATATCAAAAGGCACTGTCACTGCGGAAGACTGTGGTGCTGCCCCGTGGGTAGCTGCAGCCAGGTTCGAGGCTGCTGTAAGAAAAGAACTTGGTGAAACATTCCTTCCCCTGCCGCCTGCGGCAAACTGCACCGTTCAACCGAAAGACAGACCTCGCAGAAGCAGACTGTATGCTCCGGGCAACAAACCTCGTTTTATCGAAAAAGCTGCAGCTGCCGGAGCTGACGGTATCATTCTGGATCTTGAAGACAGTGTTGCTCCAGACAGAAAAGACGAAGCACGAATACTGGTTGCCTACGCACTTGCAAATACAAACTTTGGTAATGCGGAAGTCATGGTCAGGATAAATCAGGGAGAAAGAGCAGCAGATGATCTCAACTGGATCGTACCCCAGCCTGTTCAGCACATCCTCCTGCCAAAGGTTGAACTGGCGGAAGATGTTGCTGCCATCAGAGATATGATTGAAACTGTTATGGATCTCTGCGGCAGAAACTCATTTCCATGGCTCATGCCAATCCTTGAAAGCCCCAGGGGCATTCTGAACGCCCTGTCCATAGCTGATTCTGTTCCAGAGATGGCCGCTCTCACTCTGGGTCTTCAGGATCTTACTGCAGAGATAGGAATCATGCCCACTCCCGCAGGCACTGAAAGCTTCACAGCACGAAGCCTTGTGGTACTGGCCGCAAGGGCTGCGGATCTTCAGCCCATTGATACAGTCTACGCAGATGTAAAGAATGCAGAAGGGCTGCTAAAAAGCATTAATGAAGCGAAGACTCTTGGATTTGTAGGCAAGGGCTGCATTCACCCGTCACAGGTAAAACCTGTTGAAGAGGGTTTCATGCCTTCAGAAGCCCAGATTGACAAGGCCAGAAAAATAGTTGCTGCAATGAAGGAGGCCGAGGCAAAGGGGCTCGGAGCAATTGCCCTCGGTTCAAAGATGATAGACCCGCCGGTTGCCCGGCAGGCCATGGCGGTGCTCAAGCTGATCGGCGAGTAAGTCAGAATCAGGGCTTGAAACGATACACAACTTCACTGGCAAATAAGGAGGGGAATCTGGCTGGAAGTTTAAACACTCCAGGCTTTCCCCTCAAGCCCAGCACATCCGGTTTACTATACCCCAGTTTCCCCGACCAGTAAATGAAATCCTTTACACTCCAGTACCTGAGATGTTCTCGCGGATCTGATATATAAGTTACTGGAAACCTCCCGAAAAGCATCCTTAACCTGTGGGCCAGATATCCAAGATTAGGCGTTGAGATGTATAGCCCTTTTCTGTAATGTCCTTTCATATTTGAAAGCATAACTTCAGTATCAATTACATGCTCTGCAACCTCAAACAAAATTATGTGATCCCACTGCTCCTGAAGACTATTACCTGGCAGAGAAAGATCAGTGTCTAATACCTCAAATCCCTTTTCCTTTACAACTGCAAGAGCTGTCTCCGAAATATCCAGACCTGTGCCCAAGATACTTCTTTCATCTCTCAGCACCTGTAGCGTTTCGCCTGTTCCGCACCCAATATCCT